>NZ_JBHYUU010000026.1:0-15686 GCF_042749955.1 Kitasatospora sp. NPDC059462
TTGTCGGGGGGGCTCGTTTTGGTTTACAAGCCCCCGGGCTCCACCCCCCCCCGGGCCGCGTCCGCGGGGGGGTGGGCGGGTGACGCCGCGGGCCCCCGCGCGCGCGCCAACACCGGCTGGTCCTCGCCCTCTCGGGCGAGGGCTTTCGGCTGCGACCGTCCGTAGGACGGGCGCAGCCACTTGCTTGCTCCGCCAGGGGCACCTGGGCCGAACGCCTGCCGCAGGTCACGGGCGAACGTAGGCGAGTCGAGAAGCGTCTTCAGACCGGCATCGGGGTGGTCGGCGTGCTCGGGGTCGTGCTGGTGATCGGTCAGGGAGCCTCTCCTGCGTCTTCGGGCGGATCGGTCAAATGGGCGAAGTGCGGACGGACCGTGAGGCGGACGGACCGACGGTCCGCTCTCTTAACGGACTGCCGGACCGAGCGGACCGGACCGAGTGGTCCAAGCGGTCTGGTCCACTTGGCCGGTGAGTGGACCACGTTCCGAACGGTCCGGTCCGCTGGCGCGGTCCGTGAACGGATGGTCGGTAGATTCGGTCCGACGGACGGACCGATCGGTCCGTCCGGACCGTCGCGCCGGTCCATGCAGGCCGACCGGACGGTCCGATGGCCTGGCGCAGGAGATGGTCCGGCAGCTTCCGGACCGTGCGTCCGGACAGGCTGCCGGACGCCGGGCCGGACCGCACGCTGCGGACCCTGGACCGGTCCGGCTGGGTTGAGTGCGGCGGTCCGTCTCATCCGTCTCGCGTGCCGAAGTCCTTTGCCGCGCCCGGACCGTATGGGGTGGCGCTCCGTCCCGTTGCCGTCTTGGTCCGGTACAGCTGGTCCGGTTCGGTCCGGCCGCCCGACTTGTGCTCGGCAGACCGTGCCGGACGGCTCTCGGAAGGCTGCCGTCCCGGTGGTGGGCGTGGGGAGAGCGGATGCGACGTCGGTGACGGTATCTACCCCACCCGGGGGTCGGGGTCAGCCGGCCGGGGCGCGCTGGGGAAGCGGGTGGATCTTGGGGCAGTAGCGGCGCCAGGAGTCGGCGAACTTGTTGAAGGTGTAGCCCTTGCGCTGGGTGCCGTCGGGCAGACGGATGTTGGCCGAGGAGATCCGGTAGTCCTTGAGCAGTCCGGCCAGCCCTCGGGCGGTGAGACCGCCGCGTCCGTGCTCGGCCCACGGCGCCTCGGGGTCGTCGTTGAGCGCCGCGAGGATCGCCGTGGTGGGCAGGGTGTCCGTGTCGCCGTGGGTGAAGAAGATCCGGCGGATGTCGGCGAGGATCCGCGCGCCGCCGCAGCTGTCCTCCTCGATTTCTTCCTCGGCCGCGACCATCTGGGCGCACGCCAGGCGGGCGCGGTCCGGCCACGAGCCGCCGGCGAGGTCGGCGACGGCCACCAGGGGTTCCCAGGTGTCGGCGGCGCGGTCCTCGACCGGCATGTCCGGGTGCAGGTCCTCGGCCTTCTTGCGCACGAGGGAGGCCCACAGGGCGAGCTTGGCGCGGGTCTCCCGCAGCAGGTGACCGTCGCGGCGGTCCCGCAGCGGGGCGACGACCTCGCCGTCGGCACGGCGGCGCATGCGGATCACGACAGACCGGTCCATGATCGTGTCGGGCAGGTCGCCGATCCCGGCGAGGGCGGCCATGGCGAAGGTGTCGAACTCGCGGCCTGGTGGTCGTTGCCGACCGACCGGGTGACGGGCCGGTTGCGCTGGTGGCCGGCGTTCAGCAGGCCGCGCAGGCCTTCGTTCATCTCGGCCGTGCGGGGGTTGCCGAAGATGGTGTCGACCTCGTCGACCAGCAGGGTCCTGGGCCGGTCGCTGATCGAGCGGTAGATCGCCGCCGCGCTCGTGTTGACCGTGATCAGGGGATCGTGGACGGTCTCGACCAGGATGTCGAGCAGGCGGGACTTGCCGCACCGGCGGGCCGGAGCCACGATCGCCAGGCGCGGCGCGTGGTGCCACACCGCCTGCAGGTGCGTCGCGGCGACCCACAGAGTGACCGCATCCAGCGCCTCCGCGGAGGGTAGGACCGCGTACCGGCGGATGTGGGCGTGCAACTCCGTCAGCAGATCGGCACCCGGTGACTGCGGCATCGCGTCGAGGTCCGGCGTGCCGTCTGCCGCAAGGTCGTCGTCGTGCGCGCCCGACTCTCCGCCGGCTGTGGATTCGGCCAGGGGCTGGGCGTGGAGGCTGGCGCCGGGCTGGCCCGGGTTGGCGACCGGCGGCCAGGCGACCTCGGGCAGGTGGGGCGTGGAGGTGATGGCGGGGACTCCAGACTGCGGTGCGGCGGCAAGCTGCCGCACCGCGAAAGGGGCAGAGGATCACAGGAGATGGGGGTGCCGCAGAGTGGGCCTTCGCCAGGCGTGAGCGGTGCGGCGGCCAGCGCGAACGGTAGGACCGCTCGGGGCCGGGATCCATCGTGGGGCGCAAGATCAGCCGGCGGTGGACGAAACGGCTTCCGGGCTTCGGCGCGGTGGTGGGACGAGCGGGATCAGGCGGCGGCGTGGTCGGCGCGCTGGCCGTCCAGCCAGGCCTCCACCTCCGTCCAGCGGTAGCGCAGGTGCCGACCGACCTTGATCGCGGCCGGGCCCTGGCCGCGGTGCCGCCAGGCGTACACGGTGCCCAGCGGGACACCGAGGTACGCGGCAAGCTCCTCCGCGGTGGCCAGTGGCCGGCGATCGGTGGTGGCGGCGCGGAACGTCTTGGGCAAGAGGTCTCCAACAGGTAGGGAAAGGGGGGTGTGCGGGCGCGCCGAAGAAGCCCCAAGAATGGGGCGTCCCGAGGCCGTGAGGAGGGAAGTCTCCATGCAACCCGGCTCGGAACCTAAAAGGGTCCGGGGCTGGCTTACCGGCCGTCCGACGGGAGTGCGGAGGTTCCACTTTCGCGGCGGCCGTTGAAGACGCTATCTGCTGGCATAGCTCCCGAGCCAGGAATTCGGCGGTTTCCCCGAAAAAAATCTTGATCAGCCCCGCCGCAGGCGTCCGACCAGGGCAGAAGGGGCGATGCCCCGGGCTTCCGACCTTCCCTGACCGGCTCCGAGGCCTTTGTGCGGACCCACCTGAAAAGCATCCTGGAAGCCCGGGACGATTCGGCACGATCGGACACCATCCAGTCTGCCCGGGATGATCCGGCGGCTTCTCCTTGACAAATGGCTGCCGGTCGATAAACATCCAACACCCACCCCGGGAGAGCGGCTTTCGTGCGCCTCCCAACGCGCCGCCAATCAAGCGTTGCGCCTCACGTCACCACTTCACCCAATCGCCGGCCACGGGCCGCGCCCTCCCATGCCCCCGACCGAAGGAGCCGAATGGCGACCGTCTACGACACCTGGCACAAGACCCACCCCCGGCCGACCGACAAGCCCTGCCGCGAGCACAAGGGCAAGTACCCGACCGCCGAGCACGGCAAGGGCAAGCGCTGGCAGGTCCGCTACCGCGACCCCAGCGGCGAGCAGCGCAAGCTCAACTTCGCCCGGCGAGCGGACGCTGACGCGGAGGCTTCCCGTCTCGACAACGACCTGAACCGCGGCGCCTACATCGACCCCGCCCTCGGCAAGGAGACGTTCCGTGAGGTCGGCGAGCGATGGCGGGAGAGCGCCGTCCACGGGGCGAGCACCGTCGAGCGCGTCGACCGCGCCCTTCGCCTGCACATCTATCCGATCCTCGGCGACGGGGCCATCGCGGGCTTCAGGACCTCGGACATCCAGGGCTGGGTCAAGGACCGTTCGAAGGTCCTGGCGCCGTCGACCCTGCGGGTGCACTACAGCTACGTGACTGCGATCTTTCGCGTCGCGGAGCTCGACCGCCAGATTCCGTTCAACCCGACGAAGGGGGTGAGGCTGCCGCCTCCGCCGCGCAAGGAGATCGTCCCGCTTGCCGTCGAGGTTGTGGCGGCCCTGGTCGACGCCGCCCCTGGCTGGTACCGGGTGCTGCTGCTACTGGCAGCGGCCTCGGGGCTGCGGCAGGGCGAGCTGTTCGGCCTTGAGCTTGGGCACATCGACTTCAAGCGCGGCACCGTCCAGGTGAAGCAGCAGGTGATCGCTCCGGATCAGGGCGAGCCTTACCTCGCGCCGCCGAAGACTCACGAGAGCCACCGGACGGTTCCGGTGGCCAAGCCCGCGATGGATGCGCTGGCAGCGCATCTGGAGAAGTACCCGGCTCGCCGGGTCGATATCGAGGACCGCACCGACCCGCGCCCCTCCAAGTGGAAGCGGCGGAAGGCGCTGCTCGTCTTCACCAACGAGCGCGGTGAGGCGATCCGCCGTGCGGCCTGGGCGTCGGTCTGGGAGAACCTTGCGCGGGTCGCCGACAAGACCCTGCGGAAGCAGTACGAGGGCGCGTTCAAGAGCTGGGAGCGCCGTGGCCGGCCGGCCGACGGGGAGCCGACGCTCCGCCAGGTGCCGGACGACGCGACGATGCACGACCTCCGGCACTTCTACGCCTCGGTGCTGATCAAGCACCGGGAGAGCGTCAAGACGGTGCAGAAGCGCCTCGGCCACGCCAAGCCGTCGATCACGCTCAACACCTACACCCACCTGTGGCCGGACGAGGAGGACACAACGAGGGCTGCGATCGAGGCTGTCTTCCGCATTGTGCCCTCGATGTGCCCTCCCGGGCCGAAAAGCTAGCGTTTCCGCAGGTCAGCGGGGTTTGCTAGCGGTAGTTCACGAACTGGATCGCGAAGTCCAGGTCCTTGCCCTTGAGCAGCGCCTGGACGGCCTGCAGGTCGTCCCGGCTCTTCGAGCTCACCCGCAGCTCGTCGCCCTGGACCTGGGCCTTCACGCCCTTGGGGCCCTCGTCACGGATGATCTTCGCGATCTTCTTGGCATCGTCCTGGGAGATGCCCTCCTTCACGTCCGCGAAGATCTTGTACTCCTTGCCGGACAGCTGCGGGTCCTTGGCGTCCAGCGCCTTCAGCGACAGGTTGCGCTTGATGAACTTGCTCTGCAGCACGTCCAGGATGGCCTTGACGCGCTCCTCGCCGTTGGCCTTCATCTCGATCGTCTCGCCGGAGCGCTTGATGTCGGCGCCGACGTTCTTGAAGTCGAAGCGGGTGGCGATCTCGCGGGAGGTCTGGTTGATCGCGTTGTCGACCTCCTGCCACTCGACCTTCGAGACGATGTCGAAACTGGAGTCGGCCATGGGTGTTGGTCTCCTTGATGCTCTGGCTGCACTGACACGGCCGCCCCACCGGACGCCCGCCGCCCCAGCCTATCCAGCCCGCCCCCGCCACCGCCCAGGACAGTCGCGCCACACCCGCCGATCGCGCCCCACGGAACCAGGTGGCGGACCACCCCCCGGCATCGGGTAAGGTTTACCCAGTCGAACGGGGCAAGCCCCCGGGAGGCGAACATCCTGGCTGGTTGCCCGAGCGGCCAAAGGGAGCAGACTGTAAATCTGTCGCGCAAGCTACGCAGGTTCGAACCCTGCACCAGCCACAGGATAGATGGAAGGCCCCCGGTTCACGGAGACGTGGACCGGGGGCCTTTTGTCGTTCCCGGGGTCAGTGGGGGAGGGTGAGGAGCAGGGCGGCGGCGGTGGGGGTGTCGGGGGCGGTGTGGGTGGGGGTGGGGTGGGACGGGGGGAGGGGCGGGGGTGGGGAGGGGGTGATCCAGATGGAGCGGAGGCCGGTGGCGTGGGCGCCGCGGAGGTCGGTGGCGGGGTTGTTGCCGACCATCCAGTCGGCGGGGGTGAGGGTGCGGCCGAGGCGGGTGGCGGCGAGGTGGAAGATCGCGGGGGCCGGCTTGCGGGCGCCGGCCTCCTCGGAGACGCAGACGGTGTCGACGGCGGGGAGCAGGCCGGTGCGGGCGAGTTTGGCGCGCTGGATGTCGGTGCAGCCGTTGGTGACGACGGCGATGGTCCAGCCGGCCGCGCGGAGGGCGGCGAGGGCTTCGGGGACGCCGGGGATCAGGTGGGTGCGGGTGGCCTCGTGGGCGACGTGCTCCTTCCAGAGGGCGGTGCCGGAGCGGGGGAGGCCGTAGTGGGCGGCGATCCGGGTGAAGCCGGCGGGGGAGCGGTCGGTGAGGAAGAGGCCGAAGACGGTGGGGGCAGCCTCGGCGGGCAGGCCGTGGGCGGCGCAGAAGGCGGGGGCCCAGGCGTCGGCGCCGCCGTCGCGTTCGACGAGGGTGTGGTCCAGGTCGATGAGGAGCAGGGGGGAGGGCGGAGAGTGCTGGGGCATGTGCGGAGGGTAGTGGAGTGCGAGGGGTGGCGTTATTGCGAATGACTTGCAATTACCTGACCCAGGCAGCACAGTGGTGGGGCAGGGTGGGGCCGGACCGTTCAGCTTCACCGCCGAGCAGTCCCGGCCGTGCGTGAGCGCGCCGGGAGTCCTCCGTAAGAGCTGATCGTCTTCCCAACCGGCGCCCGCCGGGACAGCGGTCCGCCCACCCCGCCCAGTCGCCGTCAAGGGCTCGTCAAGAGCGGGCGACGGCGCGTCAGGAACGCGTAGGGGCCGTGGGGTGCAGCCGGCCGGCACCCGCAGGATCGGGGCAACCGATCGACTGCGGAGGTTCCGTCCGATGTCCAGCACCCTCGCCGCCACCACAGAGCCTCCGGATACCGCCGCCGGCGCCGAGGACCGGCACCGGCTGACCGCGCTGGGCGGACTGGCGGCGCTGTCGCTGGACGCGATGGCCTCGGTGGCGTACGGGCCGGAGTCCGTGGTGCTGGTGCTCGCCGCGGCGGGGGCGTACGGCCTGGGGTTCACGCTGCCGGTCACGGCGGCGATCGCGGTGCTGCTGGCGGTGCTGGTCGCCTCGTACCGGCAGGTCATCGCGGCCTTCCCGGACGGCGGCGGCTCGTACGCGGTGGCCAAGGCGCACCTGGGGCGACGGACGGCGCTGACCGCCGCGGCCTCGCTGGTGGTCGACTACGTGCTGAACGTGGCGGTGTCGGTGACGGCCGGCGTGGCGGCGCTGACGTCGGCGGTGCCGGGTCTGTACGAGGACCGGGTGTGGCTCTGCCTGGGCGTGCTGGCGCTGGTCACGGCGGTGAACCTGCGCGGGATCGCCGAGTCGGCCCGCTGGTTCATGGCGCCGACCGCCGTCTTCGTGCTCTCGATCCTGGCGATCGTCGTGGCCGGCCTGTTCCGGGACGCGCCGGTGAGCACGGCGGCGGCCGACGGGCACGCGTCCGTGCTGACGGAGAACGCCACGGCGGTCGGTGCGTTGCTGCTGCTCAAGGCCTTCGCGGCCGGCTGCTCCGCGCTGACCGGTGTGGAGGCGGTGGCGAACGCCGTCCCGTCCTTCCGCGCGCCGGGCGTGAAGCGGGCGCAGCACACCGAGGTCGCGCTCGGCGCGCTGCTCGGCGTGATGCTGATCGGACTGGCGGTGCTGATCGGCCGCTTCCACCTCCAGCCGGTCGAGGGCGTCACCGTGCTCGCCCAGCTGGCCGACGCCTCGCTCGGCCACGGCGCCGGCTTCTACGTGGTGCAGTTCGCCACCGTGGTCCTGCTCGGCCTGGCCGCCAACACCTCCTTCGGCGGCCTGCCGGTCCTGCTGCACCTGCTGGCCCGCGACCACCACCTCCCGCACGTCTTCGCCCTGCGCGCCGACCGCCAGGTGCACCGACACGGCGTGCTCTTCCTGGCCGCCGTCTCCGCGCTGCTGCTGGTCGGCTCGGGCGGCGACGTCAACAGCCTGGTCCCGCTCTTCGCGATCGGGGTGTTCGTCGGCTTCACGATCTGCCAGGTCGGCATGGTCCGCCACTGGTACGGCGGGAAGCCGGCCGGCTGGCGGTGGCGGGCGGCGCTGAACGGCTTCGGCGCGCTGCTCACCGGCACCGCCGCCCTCGTCGTCACCGGCACCAGGTTCACCGACGGCGCCTGGGGCATCTGCCTGGCCCTGCCGCTGCTGGTGCTGCTGTTCGAGGCGGTGCACCGCGGCTACGCCCGGATCGGCGAGCGCCTGGAACTGGGACGCGTCCCCGGACCGCTCACCCCGCAGCGCAGCCTGGTCGTCGTCCCCGTCACCGCCATCACCCGGCTCACCCGCGACGGCCTCTCCGCCGCACTCTCCCTCGGCGACGAAGTCCTCGCCGTCACCGTCGTCCACGAGCCCGCCGAGGCCGAGGCGCTGCGCCGGGACTGGGAGCTGTGGCGGCCCGGCGTGCCGCTGATCGAGATCCCGGACGCCCACCGCCGACTCGGCCCGCCGATCGCCGCCTTCGTCAACGACCTCGCCGCCGAGCACGCCTACGACCGCCTCACCGTCCTCATCCCCGAGGTCGAACCCACCCGCCCCTGGCAGCGCGCCCTGCAGAACCGCCGCGGCGCCGTCATCGACCGGGCGCTGCGCCGGCACACCGACGCGGTGGTCTGCCGGCTCCGGATGAGGATGTGACGACGGGCGCGACGGTGGATGTCACGACGGGCGTGACCCCGAAGGTGAGCACCCCGGTCATCGCCCCCCCCGGAGGAATTGCCATGATATGCCCCATGTAAATGGCGGGATCGTCATATCTTGACGATGTCTTAACGCCCCCCCTTGACGCCCTCGAAACGCCCCGGCCCCACCCGGAACGCCTCGCGCGTAGCCGCTCCGACCTGCGGAAACATCCCGCCCGTCCGTCAATCCTGACGTCATGAGCACGCCGGAACGTCCCATTGCGCGCCCGTCGCACACGCTTACGCTCGCCGATGTGTTCAACGTGCCCCAGGCGCTCAAGCGCCTCGTGATCGGCAGGGCCATGCGCAGCGAGGAGCTCGGCGAGACCCTGCTCCCCAAGCGCCTGGCCCTGCCGATCTTCGCCTCCGACCCGCTCTCCTCGGTCGCCTACGCGACCCAGGAGATCCTGCTGGTGCTCACCGTCGGCGGCACCGCCTTCCTCTACCTCACCCCGTGGGTCGCGGCCGGCGTGGTCGCGCTGATGGCGGTCGTGGTGATGTCCTACCGCCAGGTCGTGCACGCCTACCCGAGCGGCGGCGGTTCCTACGAGGTCGTCTCCCGCAACCTGGGCGCCAACTCGGGCCTGGTGGTGGCCGCCTCGCTGCTGGTCGACTACGTGATGACGGTCGCCGTCTCGGTGGCCTCCGGCGTGGACAACATCATCTCGGCGCTGCCCTCGCTGGCGGACCACCGGGTGGAGCTGGCGCTCGGCTTCGTGCTGCTGCTGATGGCGATGAACCTGCGCGGCGTCCGTGAGTCCGGCAAGGCCTTCGCCGCGCCGACCTACCTGTTCATCGGCGCCATGCTGCTGATGGTGGTCACCGGCCTGGTGCGGGTGGCGTTCGGCGACGCGCCGGTGGCCTCCAGCGCCGCGTACGGGATCGTTCCGGAGGACGGCAAGGACACCCTGGCCGGGCTGGGGCTGCTGATGCTGGGGCTGCGGGCGTTCGCCTCCGGCTGCACGGCGCTGACCGGGGTGGAGGCGATCTCCAACGGCGTGCCGGCCTTCCGGGCGCCGAAGTCGCGCAACGCCGCCGCCACCATGGCCGTGATGGGCACCACGGCCGTGGTGATGTTCGTCGGCATCACCTCCCTGGCGCTGATCTCCGACGTCCACATCGCCGACGACACCTGCCACCTCAGCGGCTTCCCCGGGAACTGCGCGAACGCGCCGCAGCAGACCGTGATCGCCCAGCTGGCGGCGGCGATCTTCGGCGGTGACCACAGCGTCCTGTTCTACGCCGTCCAGGCGGTCACCGCGCTGGTGCTGATCCTGGCCGCCAACACGGCGTTCAACGGCTTCCCGCTGCTCGCCTCGATCCTGGCCGAGCACCGCTACCTGCCCCGGCAGATGCACACCCGCGGCGACCGCCTGGCCTTCTCCAACGGCATCATCGCGCTCGCGGTGGTGGCCGGCGGGCTGCTCTGGCTGTACGACGCGGACGTCACCAGCCTGATCCACCTCTACATCCTGGGCGTCTTCACCTCCTTCACGCTGTCGCAGATCGGCATGGTGCGGCACTGGAACCGGGCCCTGGCCACCGAGACCGACCCGGCGGTGCGCGGCGCGGCCCGCCGCTCCCGGGCGATCAACTTCTTCGGCGCCGTCACCACGGCGCTGGTGCTGGTGATCGTGCTGCTGACCAAGTTCACCCAGGGCGCCTGGCTGGCCGTGGTCGCGGCGGTGGTGCTCTGGCTGATGATGCGCGGCATCCGCCGGCACTACGACAGCGTCGCGGAGGAACTGGCGGTGGACGACGCGCGGGCCGAGGCGGTGCGGCCGTCCAAGGTGCACGGCATCGTGCTGGTCTCCCAGGTGCACAAACCGACCCTGCGGGCGCTCGGCTACGCGCAGGCGTTCGCGCCGGACTCGCTGGAGGCGCTCACCGTCGCGGTGGAGCCGGAGGCCACCGGGGACCTGGAGCGCCGGTGGCGGGAGCTGGACGTCCAGGTGCCGCTGAAGGTGCTGGACTCGCCGTACCGGGAGATCACCAAGCCGGTGGTGCAGTACGTCCGGGACCGGCGGCGGACCAGCCCGCGGGACGCGGTGGCGGTCTTCATCCCCGAGTACGTGGTCGGCCACTGGTGGGAGCACCTGCTGCACAACCAGTCGGCGCTCTGGCTGAAGAGCCGGCTGCTGTTCACGCCGGGGGTGATGGTGATCAGCGTGCCGTGGCAGCTGACCTCCGCGGGCCGGGCGAACCGGCCCTCGCGGCGCGCCCCCGGCGCGGTCCGGCGCGGGGAGCCCTCCGTTCGGTCGGAGCAGGCGAGGAGCAGGACCCCCGAGCGCGCGTAGCGCGTCCGCGCACCGGAACGAGGCCCCGGACGGCACCCGCCGCCCGGGGCCTCGGCGTACCCGCGGCCGGGGCTTCGACGCACCCGCCGCCCCGGGCCTCGGCGCCCCCGGTCACGGCCCGGACAACGCCCCGTATGGAGCCCGTCAACAATCGAACGGACGCCGTATGGAGGGCGTCAAGGGAGCCCTTGACGCTCCGTGAGGGCGGTTGGCTGGCCTTGCCGGCCCGCCGCCGGCGCCGCACCCCCCGCTCCGTCGCGGGCGACGCGGCCACCTCCGAGCCACCGTGGTGGAGCCATGTCCGATCTCATCTACGTCGCCGTCACGCTCGCCGTGTTCGGCGTCATCGCCCTGATCGCGCGGGGGGTGGAGAAGCTGTGAGCGCGGAGAACATCGCAGGTCTCATCGTGGCCGTCGCCCTCGTCGGCTATCTCGTCCTCGCGCTGATCCACCCGGAGAAGTTCTGACATGGGCTCGACTCTCGCGGGCTGGCTGCAGGTCCTCGCCCTGGTGGGCGCCCTGGCCCTGTGCTACCGCCCCCTGGGCGACTACATCGCCCGCATCCTCACCACCTCCCGGCACCTCAGAGCCGAGAAGGCGCTCTACCGGGTGATCGGCGTGGACGCCGACGCCGACCAGCGCTGGCCGGTCTACCTGCGCTCGGTGCTGGCCTTCTCGGCGGTCTCCGTCCTCTTCCTCTACGGCCTGATCCGCCTCCAGCAGTGGCTGCCGCTGAACCTCGGCGTCGAGCAGATGCCGGGCCACCAGGCCTGGAACACCGCGATCTCCTTCACGGCCAACACCAACTGGCAGTCCTACAGCGGCGAGGCCGCGATGGGGCACCTGGCCCAGATGGCCGGCCTCGCGGTGCAGAACTTCGTCTCCGCGGCCGTCGGCATCGCGGTCGTCGCCACGCTCATCCGCGGCTTCACCCGCAACCGCACCGACCGGGTCGGCAACTTCTGGGTCGACCTCACCCGGATCAGCGTGCGGCTGCTGCTGCCGGTCGCGGTCGTCTTCGCCCTCGTCCTGGTGGCGAGCGGCGTGGTGCAGAACTTCCACGGCTTCCACGAGGTCGCCACGCTGGCCGGCGACCCGCAGGCGATCCCGGGCGGGCCGGTGGCCTCCCAGGAGGTCATCAAGCTGCTGGGCACCAACGGCGGCGGCTTCTACAACGCCAACTCGGCGCACCCCTTCGAGAACCCGAGCGGCTTCTCCAACCTGGTCGAGGTCTTCCTCATCCTGCTGATCCCGTTCGCGCTGCCGCGCGCCTTCGGCCGGATGGTCGGCGACCACCGCCAGGGCTACGCGATCGTCTCCGTGATGGCGCTGTTCTGGATCGCCTCGACGGCGCTGATCACCCTCGCCGAGTCGCAGCACGCGGGCAGCGCCCTTCAGGCGGCCGGCGGGGCGATGGAGGGCAAGGAGCAGCGCTTCGGCATCGCGGCCAGCTCGATGTTCGCGGCGTCGACGACGCTGACCTCGACCGGCGCGGTGAACTCCTTCCACGACTCGTACACGCCGTTCGGCGGCGGGCTGACGATGTTCAACATGATGCTGGGCGAGATCGCGCCCGGCGGGGTGGGCTCGGGCCTCTACGGGATGCTGGTGCTGGCCGTCGTCGCGGTCTTCGTGGCCGGGCTGATGGTCGGACGCACCCCGGAGTACCTGGGCAAGAAGCTCGGCGGGCGGGAGATGAAGTTCGCCTCCCTCTACATCCTCACCACGCCGACGATCGTGCTGGTCGGCACGGGTGTGGCGATGGCGCTGCCGGGCGAGCGGGCCGGGATGCTCAACACCGGTGCGCACGGTTTCTCCGAGGTGCTGTACGCGTTCACCTCGGGCGCCAACAACAACGGCTCGGCGTTCGGCGGCATCACGGTCAACACCGACTGGTACGACACCGCGATCGGCCTGGCCATGGTGTTCGGCCGGTTCGTGCCGATGGTCTTCGTCCTCGCCCTGGCCGGCGCGCTCGCGCAGCAGCAGCCGGTCCCCGCCACCCCGGGCACCCTGCCCACCCACAAGCCGCTGTTCGTGGGCCTGCTGTCGGGCGTCGTCCTGATCGTCGTCGGCCTCACCTACTTCCCGGCCCTGGCCCTCGGGCCGATCGCGGAAGGTCTCTCCTGATGTCGTCCACCCTGACCGAAGAGTCCGAGCGGGCCGGTGCGCCGGCCCCGCAGCCGGAGCCGGCGTCCGCCGGGGCGCCGCACCGCGCGGCCGGCGGCCTGCTGGACCCGAAACTGCTCCTGTCCTCCCTGCCGGACGCGGTGAAGAAGCTCGACCCCCGGGTGATGGTCAAGAACCCGGTGATGTTCGTGGTCGAGGTCGGCTCCGTCGTCACCACCGTCGCGGCGGTGGCCGACCCGAGCGTGTTCGCCTGGGCGATCACGGTGTGGCTCTGGCTGACCACGGTCTTCGCCAACCTGGCCGAGGCCGTCGCCGAGGGCCGCGGCAAGGCGCAGGCCGACACCCTGCGCCGCACCAAGAGCGACACCATGGCGCGCCGCCTCACCGGCTGGCCGGCGTCGCGGGCCGAGGAGGAGGTGCCCGGCACCGCCCTGCGGCTGGGCGACCACGTGGTGGTCGAGGCCGGCCAGACCATCCCCGGCGACGGCGACGTCGTCGAGGGCGTCGCCTCGGTCGACGAGTCGGCGATCACCGGCGAGTCCGCGCCGGTGATCCGCGAGTCGGGCGGTGACCGCTCGGCGGTGACCGGAGGCACCAAGGTGCTGTCCGACCGGATCGTGGTGAAGATCTCCTCCGAGCCCGGCAAGACCTTCATCGACCGGATGATCGCGCTCGTCGAGGGCGCCGCCCGGCAGAAGACGCCCAACGAGATCGCGCTCAACATCCTGCTGGCCTCGCTGACCATCGTCTTCCTGGTCGCGGTCGTCACCCTGCAGCCGATGGCGAGCTACGCGAGCGCCCCGCAGTCGATGATCGTGCTGGTCGCGCTGATCGTGGCGCTGATCCCGACGACGATCGGCGCGCTGCTCTCGGCGATCGGCATCGCGGGCATGGACCGGCTGGTGCAGCGCAACGTGCTGGCGATGTCGGGCCGCGCCGTCGAGGCCGCCGGCGACGTCACCACCCTGCTGCTCGACAAGACCGGCACCATCACCCTCGGCAACCGCCAGGCCGCCGAGTTCCGGCCGGCCCGGGGCGTGCGCACCGAGGAACTCGCCGACGCCGCCCAGCTCTCCTCCCTCGCGGACGAGACGCCGGAGGGCCGCTCGATCGTGGTCCTCGCCAAGACGGCGTACGGCCTGCGGGCCCGCGCCCAGGGCGAGCTGGCCCACGCCACCTGGGTGCCGTTCACGGCGCAGACCCGGATGTCCGGGGTGGACCTCGACGAGCCGGAAGGGCTCCAGCAGGTCCGCAAGGGCGCGGCCGCGGCCGTCTCCGCCTGGGTCGACGGCAACGGCGGCACCGTCACCGACGAGGTCTCCGCCCTGGTCGACGGCATCTCCGCGGCCGGCGGCACCCCGCTGGTCGTCGCGGTCAGGAGCGGTGACGCGCCCGCCCGGGTGCTCGGCGTCATCCACCTCAAGGACGTGGTCAAGGAGGGCATGCGGGAGCGGTTCGACGAGCTGCGCCGGATGGGCATCAGGACCGTCATGATCACCGGCGACAACCCGCTGACGGCCCGGGCGATCGCGGAGGAGGCCGGCGTCGACGACTTCCTCGCCGAGGCCACCCCCGAGGACAAGATGGCCCTGATCAAGAAGGAGCAGGCCGGCGGCAAGCTGGTCGCGATGACGGGCGACGGCACCAACGACGCCCCCGCCCTCGCCCAGGCCGACGTCGGGGTCGCGATGAACACCGGCACCATGGCGGCCAAGGAGGCCGGCAACATGGTCGACCTGGACTCCAACCCCACCAAGCTGATCGAGATCGTCGAGATCGGCAAGCAGCTCCTCATCACCCGCGGCGCGCTGACCACCTTCTCCATCGCCAACGACGTCGCGAAGTACTTCGCGATCATCCCGGCGATGTTCGCGGCCGTGTACCCGGGCCTGGACAAGCTGAACATCATGCACCTGCACAGCCCGCAGTCCGCGATCACCTCGGCCATCGTCTTCAACGCCCTGGTCATCGTCGGCCTCATCCCGCTGGCCCTGCGCGGCGTGCGCTACCGCCCCTCCGACGCCGGCTCCCTGCTGCGCCGCAACATCGGCCTCTACGGCTTCGGCGGCCTCGTCGTCCCGTTCGTCGGCATCAAACTGATCGACCTGGTCGTCCAGTTCATCCCCGGCCTCAACTAGCAAGAGAGGAGAGCGTTCCATGTCCAAGCCCCTGCCCACCGCCGTGCGCACCTGCCTCACCGCGCTGCGCGCCCTGCTGGTCCTGACGGTGCTCCTCGGCATCGCCTACCCGCTGCTGGTCACCGGCGTCGCCCAGGCCGTGTTCACCGATCGGGCCAACGGCTCGATCGTCAAGGTCGACGGCAAGGAGGCCGGCTCCGGCCTGCTCGGCCAGAACTTCGACCTCCCCAAGCAGAACCCCGACGACCCGGACGAGGCCCCCCGCCCCGACCCGAAGTGGTTCCAGCCCCGCCCCGGCGCCCACGACCCCAAGGCCTCCGGCGCCTCCAACCTCGGCCCCACCAGCGAGGACCTCACCAAGACCGTCGAGGAGCGCCGCCAGGCCGTCGCCGCCTTCGACGGCGTCGACCCGGCGAGCGTCCCGGCGGACGCCCTCACCGCCTCCGGCTCCGGCCTCGACCCGCACATCTCCACCGCCTACGCCGAGCAGCAGGCCGAACGGGTCGCCAAGGCCCGCGACCTGCCGGTGGACACCGTCCGCGAGCTGGTCGGGAAGTACACCGACGGCCGGTCCCTGGGCTTCCTCGGACAGCCCGGCGTCAACGTCCTCCTGCTCAACAAGGCACTGGCGGAGCGGAAGTGACACAAGCTCGGCCGAGCACCTGAGGCGGGCCGGTCCGGACCCGGGCGAGCGCCCCCCGCCCGGACCCGCCCGCCCGCCGGGTCCCCCAACCGACGCCGAAAGAAAGAGCAGCGCCCCAG
>NZ_JBHYUU010000026.1:15696-65853 GCF_042749955.1 Kitasatospora sp. NPDC059462
CATTCTGGTCGTGGGGCTGTTTATTTCTCACTACGCGCCCCCCGCCGAGGCGGCGCCGCCGGCCGCCGGGGGGGCCCCCCCCCCCGCCCGGCCCGCCCCCCCGTCCGTGTCCCCCTACCGACGCAGAACGAAAGAGCAGCGCCCATGGCCCGCGACCTCACCCCCGGCACCGGCCACCGACGCGGCCGGCTGAGGGTGTACCTCGGCTCCGCCCCCGGTGTCGGCAAGACCTACCGGATGCTGGACGAGGCCCGGCGCAGACGGGACCGCGGCGCGGACCTCGTCGTCGGCTGGATCGAGTGCCACGGCCGCCGGCACACCGAGGCCATGCTCGACGGCCTGGAGGTCCTGCCGCGCGCCCACCGCTCCTACCGGGACACCGACTTCGAGGAGATGGACCTCGACGCCGTGCTGGCCCGCCGGCCCGCCGTCGTCCTGGTCGACGAACTCGCCCACACCAACATCCCCGGCGGCCGCAACGCCAAGCGCTGGCAGGACGTCGAGGAACTGCTGGACGCCGGGATCGACGTCATCACCACCGTCAACGTCCAGCACCTGGAATCCCTGAACGACGTGGTCCGCAAGATCACCGGCATCCCGCAGCGCGAGACCGTCCCGGACGAGGTGGTCCGCCGGGCCGACCAGATCGAACTCGTCGACATGGCCCCCCAGGCGCTGCGCCGCCGGATGGCCCACGGCAACGTCTACCGGGCGGAGAAGGTGGACGCCGCGCTCTCCCACTACTTCCGGGTCGGCAACCTCGCCGCCCTGCGCGAACTCGCCCTGCTCTGGGTCGCCGGGCGGGTCGACGAGGGCCTGCGCGACTACCGGGCCAGCCACGACATCGACCGGGTCTGGGAGACCCGCGAGCGCGTCGTGGTCGCCCTCACCGGCGGCCCCGAGGGCGAGACGCTGATCCGCCGCGCCGCCCGCATCTCGGACCGCACCGCGGGCGGCGACCTGCTCGCCGTCCACGTCACCCGCAGCGACGGCCTGGCCGGCGCCTCCTCCGGCACGCTCGCCCAGCAGCGGCAGCTGGTGGAGACCCTCGGCGGCAGCTACCACGTGGTCGTCGGCGACGACATCCCCACCGCGCTGCTCGCCTTCGCCCGCGCCCACGACGCCACCCAGCTCGTCCTCGGCACCAGCCGGCGCGGCCGCACCGCCCGCTTCCTCACCGGCCCGGGCATCGGCGAGACCACCGTGGACGCCTCCGAGGACATCGACGTCCACATGGTCACCCACGCCTTCACCGGCCGCGGCCGGCTGCCCGCCCTCGGCCGCCGCCACTCCCGGCGGCGCACCGTCGCCGGCTTCCTCGCCGGCCTGGTGGTGCCCTGGCTGCTGACCGCGCTGCTCTCGCAGGCCCACGGGAGCGTCAACCTCACCACCGACGCGCTGATCTTCCAGCTCGGCGTGGTCGCCGTCGCCCTGCTCGGCGGCGCCACCTCCGCGCTGGTGGCCTCGCTGGTCGCCTCGGTGCTGCTCAACTACTTCTTCATCCCGCCCGTCCACGACTTCACCATCGGCGAGACCAACAACATCATCGCCCTGGTGGTCTTCGCCGCCGTCGCGCTGACCGTCTCCACCGTGGTCGACCACGCCGCCCGGCTCACCGCCAGGGCCGCCCGGGCCACCGCCGAGGCCGAGACCCTCTCCACCCTGGCCGGCAGCGTGCTGCGCGGCGCCGACGCGCTGCCCGCCCTGCTGGAGAAGTCCCGCACCGCCTTCGGCATGCGGACCGTCGCCCTGCTGGAGCGCACCGGCGGTGACGTGCTGGCCTCCTGCGCCTCCCCCGACGGCGACGGGGACGGCGACGGCGGCGGTGACGACGGCCGCGACGCCGGCGCGGGCGGCGGGGGAGGCGGGGACGGCCACGGGACCGGACCCGGACAGGCCCTGGCCACCACCGAGGTCCCGGTCGGCGCCGACGCCGTCCTCGTCCTCACCGGCCGCCGGCTGCCCGCCGCCGACCAGCGCGTCCTCACCGCCTTCGCCGCGCACGTCGCCGCCGCCCTGGAACGCGACCGGCTCGCCGTGGTCGCCGCCGAGGTCGAACCGATCAAGGCCGCCGACCGGATGCGCACCGCCCTGCTCGCCGCCGTCAGCCACGACCTGCGCACCCCGCTCGCCGCCGCCCTCGCCTCGGTCGGCTCGCTGCGCAGCCCCGACGTCGAGTTCTCCCCCGAGGACCGCGCCGAACTCCTCGCCACCGCCGACGAATCCCTCGTCAGACTCACCCGGCTGGTGGACAACCTGCTCGACATGAGCCGCCTCCAGGCCGGCGCCCTCACCCTGCACCTCGCCGAGACCCACCTCGACGAGATCCTGCCGCGCGCCCTCGACTCGCTCGCCGACCCCTACGCGCCCGTCCAGCCGCTCGACCTGGAGAGCGCCCCGCCCGTCCTCGCCGACCCGCCGCTGCTGGAGCGGGTGCTCGCCAACGTGATCACCAACGCGCTGCGGCACAACGCCCCCGGCGCGCCCGTGCTGGTCGCCGCCAGCCACCACGCCCAGCGGGTCGAACTGCGGGTGATCGACCGCGGCCCCGGCATCGCCCCCGAGGACCGCGACCGGGTCTTCCTGCCGTTCCAGCGCCTCGGCGACACCGACAACACCCAGGGCGTCGGCCTCGGCCTCGCCCTCTCCCGCGGCCTGGCCGAGGCGATGGGCGGCAGCCTGGAGGTCGAGGACACCCCCGGCGGCGGCACCACCATGCTGCTCACCCTGCCCGCCGCGAAACCGCTGTCCGAGGGGGAGGCCCCCGCATGAGCGAGATCCTGGTCGTCGACGACGAGCCCGCGCTGCTGCGCACCCTGCGGATCAACCTGGGCGCCCGGCAGTACGCCGTGCGCACCGCCGCCACCGGCGGCGAGGCCCTGGACCGCGCCGCGCGCAGCAGCCCCGACGCCGTCCTGCTCGACCTCGGCCTGCCCGACCTGGACGGCATGGAGGTCCTGCGCGGCCTGCGCCGCCGCAGCGCGGTGCCGATCATCGTGCTGTCCGGCCGCTGCGGCGCCGCCGACAAGGTCGACGCGCTGGACGCGGGGGCCGACGACTACCTCACCAAGCCCTTCCTGATGGAGGAACTGCTGGCCCGGCTGAGGGCCGTGCTGCGCCGCCCGCCGTTCGCCGGCCCGGCGGCGCCCGCGCCGGTGATCGGCGACCACACGGTGGACCTCGCCGCCACCACCGTGACCGGTCCCGGCGGGCCGGTGCGGCTCACCCCGACCGAGTGGCGGATCCTCGCCCTGCTGCTGGCCAACCCGGGCCGGCTGGTGCCCGGGCGGCAGATCCTGCGCGAGGTCTGGGGGCCGGCCCAGGAGCGGCGCGGCAACTACCTGCGGGTCTACCTGGCCGGACTGCGCCGCAAGCTGGAGCGCGATCCGGCCCGGCCGCGCCACCTGATCACCGAGCCGGGGATCGGCTACCGCTACGAGCCCTGAGGGTCCCGGGCGTCAACGAGCCGTCAGGAGCGGCCGCCCCGGCGGCAACGGGGCGTCAAGGGCCGCCGGAAGCGCCCGTTCGCGGGCGTAGCGTCAGCGGTGAGGAAGCGGCGTCCCGCTCCGTGTGGGGGATGCCGGGGCGCCGCTCCGCCGCTGCGGCGGCCGAGGGTGGGGGAGGGGCGCGCGGTACCGATGCCGCGCGCCCCGATCACTCGTTCGGCCCGCGTCCGTCCGTGCCGTCCGACTGCCGGGGGAGCGCCAGCGCCACCGTGTCGGCGAACTCGCGCACCGCGCTGGTCCGGCTGACCACCCGTCCGCTGTGCACCACCAGCCGGCTGTGCCCGCCCGCCAGCGCCCCGGCCAGGCTGTCCCCGCGCACCGCCAGCAACTCGGCCGGGAAACCGGCGTCCACCCGCACCGGCGGCAGCCCGAGTGCCAGCCGCGCCTGGTTGGACACCGCGTCGTACGCGCCCTCGACGTCCAGCACGCCGCCCGCCGCCAGCAGGTACGCGGCCTCCAGCGGGTCGGCCCGCCCGACCGGGTTGGCGCCGTCCCGCAGCGATCCGCTGCCGGCCACCAGCGGCACCCGGGCCTTCACCAGCTCGCGCAGCAGTGCCGCCCGCGGCCCGGGGGCCGGGTCGGGCCCCAGCCCCTCCAGCCCCGCGCAGCCGCCGTTCTGCGGCAGGCAGACCACCCGGACCCCGGCATTGGCCAGCACCGTCGAGGCGCCCGGCGCGAGCGAGCCGCAGGGCCCGAGCACCACCCGGGGCCGCAGCGGCGCGAGCGCGCCGGCCAGCCGGGCCAGCCGGCCCGGGTCGGCGGCGGTGGTGTGCAGGTCCACCGGGCAGTCCGCCTCCCGGGCGGCCTCCAGCAGCAGCTGGACGTAGCCCGCCGGGTCCGGGTCCAGTTCGGGGCAGCCGCCGGCCGCGGTGGCGCCGAGCTTGAGCGCCTCCCGCAGCTGGGCCCGGCCGTCCGCCCCGGCCCGGCCGGTGAGCAGCCGGGGCATCGCCACCGCCTGCAGCTCGGCGAGGCCGCGCAGCGCCTGCTGGGCGGTGAGCACCGCCTCCAGCCGGCGCAGTCCGTGCACGTCGCCGATCCGGACGTGGGTGCGCTGGGCGGTCGCGCCGTAGCCGAGCGAGGTCAGCGCGGCCTCGGTGACCCGCCGGGTGAGGTCGGTGGACGTCTCCGGCGGCGGTGCGGGCAGCGCGGCGGAGAAGGCGACGTCGTAGTGCGCGTGGGCCTCGGCCGGGGCCGGCAGCAGCAGGTAGCCGCGCAGGTCGATCCGGGCCCCGGTGGTGACGGTGGGGGCGCCGGGCAGGGCGGGCAGCGGGCCGAGTCCGCCGGCGGTGCCGACCGCCTGGATCCGGTCCCCGCTGATCCGCACGTCCACCACCCGGCCGTCCGCCAGCCTGGCTCCGGTGAGCAGCAGGACGGGTCCGTGCCCGAGCGGGTTGGCGGCCGGTCCGGATCCGGGCTGCGGTCCGTCGGCGGCTGCGCTGTCCATCGCCCGGCTCCTTCTCGCGTCCGGCTCCTGCTGGCGTCAATGAGCGCCGAGCCTACGGGGGGAGGCCCCGGGGTGCCGGGAGGCGGGCAATAGTCGTATCGGGTCGGGCCGCGGCCGCGGGGGCCGGTCGAACGCCCGGCCTTCGATCGACCGGCCGTGCGCGCCGCGGACCTGCGGACTTCGCCGCCGGATACGGATTTCACCTCTGGGCGCGGAACGTGTAATCTCTTCCTCGTTCGCCCCTATAGCTCAGTCGGTAGAGCGTCTCCATGGTAAGGAGAAGGTCTGCGGTTCGATTCCGCATGGGGGCTCTGGTGAGAAGGAGTCGGCTTCGGCCGTGCTCCGGATCACTGTGGCGGTGTAGCTCAGTTGGTAGAGCAAGCGGCTCATAATCGCTGTGTCACCGGTTCAAGTCCGGTCACCGCTACCCCGCGTAGTCGGTCGGGAGATCGCACTCCCGGTCGGCTACTCTTGTCTGTGTTCTCATTCATTGTCCAAGGAAGGCACTCCCGTGGCTGCCACCGACGTCCGCCCGAAGATCACGCTGGCCTGCGTGGAGTGCAAGGAGCGGAACTACATCACCAAGAAGAACCGGCGTAACGACCCGGACCGTCTTGAGATGAAGAAGCACTGCCCCCGCTGCAACTCGCACACCGCGCACCGCGAGACCCGCTGACCCTGTCGCAGGGCGCCGGGCCTGTGTGAATTCAGGTCTACGACTCCGGGCCGCATCCCTCACTGGGTTGCGGCCCGGAGTTTTTTCGTTTGTCCACCGCGTTTCCGAGGAGCTCCGCCGATGGCACTCGACCCCTCCTTCATCGGGCGGACGTATCCGCCCACCGAACCGTACGAGGTCGGCCGCGAGAAGATCCGTGAGTTCGCCGTCGCCGTGGGGGACGCCAACCCCGCGTACACCGACCCCGAGGCGGCCAAGGCGTTCGGTCACCCGGACGTGATCGCCCCGCCGACCTTCCCGATCGTGCTCAGCATGCGGGCCTCCGCCCAGGTCGTCCAGGACCCGGAGCTCGGCCTCGACTACAGCCGGGTGGTGCACGGCGACCAGAAGTTCGCCTACACCCGCCCGGTGCGGGCCGGTGACCGGCTGACCGTCACCGTCACCGTGGACAACATCAAGTCGCTGGCCGGCAACGACGTGCTCACCGTGCGCGGCGAGATCGCGGACGAGTCCGGCGAGCACGTGGTGACGTCCGTCATGACCCTGGTGGCCCGGGCCGCCGACGAGAAGACGGGGGAGTGAGCCCGATGACGGTCCGCTACGACGAGGTGGAGGCCGGCACCGAGCTGCCGGCGCAGTCCTTCCCGGTGACCCGCGCCACCCTGGTGCAGTACGCGGGGGCCTCCGGCGACTTCAACCCGATCCACTGGAACGAGAAGTTCGCCCTGGAGGTCGGCCTGCCCGACGTCATCGCGCACGGCATGTTCACCATGGCCGAGGCGGTCCGGGTGGTGACCGACTGGGTCGGCGACCCGGCCGCGGTGGTCGAGTACGGCGTCCGGTTCACCCGTCCGGTGCCGGTGCCCAACGACGGCGTCGGCTCGGTGATCGAGGTCACCGGCAAGGTCGCCAAGCTGCTCGACGACAACCGGGTCCAGGTGGACCTGGTCGCGACCTACGCGGGCCAGAAGGTGCTCGGCATGTCCCGGGCGGTCGTCCGGCTGGCCTGAGCGCGCCCCGGCCCGGGCGGGGCCGCGGACCCGGCCCCCGTACGCTGGGGGGCGTGCTGGAAGAACTCGACGCCCCCCTCGCCCCGCTGACCACCCTGCGGCTCGGCGGCCCGGCCCGCCGCCTGGTGACCGCGCACACCGACGACGAGGTGATCGCCGCCGTCCGCGCAGCGGACGCGGCGGGGGAGCCGCTGCTGGTGATCGGCGGCGGCTCCAACCTGGTGATCGGCGACGCCGGCTTCCCCGGCACCGTGCTGCGGATCGCCACCACCGGTTTCGACCTGGACGGCACCGCGCTGGAGCTGGCGGCCGGTGAGGTGTGGGCCGACGCGGTGGCCCGCACCGTCGACGCGGGCCTGGCCGGCATCGAGTTCCTGGCCGGCATCCCCGGCTCGGCCGGTGCCACCCCGGTGCAGAACGTCGGCGCGTACGGCCAGGAGGTCGCCCGGACGGTCACCGAGGTGGTCGCCTACGACCGCCGCTCCGGCACGACCGTCACCCTTGGCAACGAGGCCTGCGCCTTCTCCTACCGGCACAGCCGCTTCAAGGCGGAGCCGGACCGCTACGTGGTGCTGCGGGTCCGCTTCGCGCTGGAGGACGCCGGCGGTCTTTCCACCCCGGTCCGCTACGCCGAGGTCGCCAAGCACTTCGGGGTGGCCCAGGACGAACGGGTCGGCCTGCGCGAGGCGCACGACGCGGTGCTCGGCCTGCGGGCCGGCAAGGGCATGGTGCTGGACGCCGCGGACCACGACACCTGGTCGGCCGGCTCCTTCTTCACCAACCCGGTGCTGAGCGCCGAGCAGTACGCCGCCTTCCTGGCGGTGGCCGCCGGCCGCGAGCTGACCGCCCCCGCCTACCCGGCGCCGGACGGGTGCACCAAGACCTCGGCCGCCTGGCTGATCGACAAGGCCGGGTTCGGCAAGGGCTACGGCAGCGGCCCGGCGACCCTCTCCACGAAGCACACCCTGGCGCTCACCAACCGCGGCGCCGCCACCACCGAGGACCTGCTCGCGCTGGCCCGGGAGATCCGGGACGGCGTGCGGGCGGCCTTCGGGGTGGAGCTGGTCAACGAGCCGGTGCTGGTGGGCGTCCGCCTCTAGGCGCGCCGCGGGGCGCGTCCCGGCCCCGTGGCCGGCGGCTCAGGCGGTCAGCCAGGCGTCGATGTCGGCCAGCAGTTCCTTCCGCACGCTCTCGGGCGCGCACGAGCCGCGCACCGACTGGCGGGCCAGCTCGGCCAGCTCCTGGTCGGAGAAGCCCAGCACGTCACGGGTCAGGTCGTACTGGGCGGCGAGCCGGGTGCCGAACAGCAGCGGGTCGTCGGCGCCGAGCGCGAGCGGCACCCCGGCGTCGAACAGCCGTCGCAGCGGGACCTGCTCGGCGTGCTCGTAGACGCCGAGCGAGACGTTGGAGGACGGGCAGACCTCGCAGGTGATCTGACGGTCGGCCAGCCGCTGCATCAGCCGTTCGTCCTCGGCCGCCCGCACGCCGTGGCCGATCCGGCCGGCGCCGAGGTCGTCCAGGCAGTCCCGGACGGACTCCGGGCCGGCCAGCTCGCCGCCGTGCGGGGCGGCCAGCAGCCCGCCCTTGCGGGCGATGTCGAAGGCCCGGTCGAAGTCGCGGGCCAGGCCGCGCCGCTCGTCGTTGGAGAGGCCGAAGCCGACCACGCCCCGGTCGGCGTACCGGACGGCGAGCCGGGCCAGGGTCCGGGCGTCCATCGGGGACTTCATCCGGTTGGCGGCGACCAGGACCCGGATGCCGACCCCGGTGGCCGCGGCGGCGTCGTCCACCGCGTCCAGGATCAGTTCCAGGGCGGGGATCAGACCGCCCAGCCGGGGCGCGTAGGAGGTCGGGTCGACCTGGATCTCCAGCCAGCGGGAACCGTCCCGCCGCTCGTCCTCGGCGGTCTCGCGGACCAGCCGGCGGATGTCGCTCTCGTCGCGCAGGCAGGAGCGCGCGGTGTCGTAGAGGCGCTGGAAGCGGAACCAGCCGCGTTCGTCGGTGGCCCGCAGCTCGGGCGGCTCGCCGGAGCTGAGCGCCTCCGGCAGCCGGACCCCGTGCTTGTCGGCCAGTTCGAGCAGGGTGGCCGGGCGCATCGAGCCGGTGAAGTGCAGGTGCAGGTGGGCCTTCGGGAGGTCCCTGACGTCTCGCGGGTTCAGCAGGCGTTCCATTCACGAATCCTGCCGTATCGGGGGGTGCTACGGGAACCGCCCTCCTCCCGTCCCCCGAAGGGGTGGAAAGAGGGCGGTCCGGTCAACCGTGGCTTGACGACCTCAGTCGCGGGCCTCCGCCAGCAGCTTCTGGATGCGGCCGACGCCCTCGGCGAGGTCGGCGTCGCCCAGCGCGTAGGAGAGCCGCAGGTAGCCGGGGGTGCCGAAGGCCTCGCCGGGGACGACCGCGACCTCGGCCTCGTCCAGGATCAGCGAGGCCAGCTCGGCGGAGGTCTGCGGGCGCTTGCCGCGGATCTCCTTGCCGAGCAGGGCCTTGACGGACGGGTAGACGTAGAACGCGCCCTCGGGCTCGGGGCAGACCACGCCGTCGATCTCGTTGAGCATCTTCACGATGGTGCGGCGGCGCCGGTCGAAGGCGGTGCGCATCTCGTGGACGGCGGAGAGGTCGCCGGAGACGGCGGCCAGGGCGGCGCGCTGGGCGACGTTGGAGACGTTGGAGGTGGCGTGCGACTGCAGGTTGGTCGCGGCCTTGATCACGTCCTTGGGGCCGATCACCCAGCCCACCCGCCAGCCGGTCATCGCGTAGGTCTTGGCGACGCCGTTGACCACGACGGTCTTGTCGGCCAGCTCGGGCAGCAGGGCCGGCAGCGAGGTGAACTCCGCGTCGCCGTAGACCAGGTGCTCGTAGATCTCGTCGGTGAGCACCCACAGGCCGTGCTCCAGCGCCCAGCGGCCGATCGCCTCGGCCTCGGCCCGGGTGTAGACCGCGCCGGTCGGGTTGGACGGCGAGACGAAGAGGACCACCTTGGTGTTCTCGGTGCGGGCGGCCTCCAGCTGCTCGACCGAGACCTTGTAGCCGGTGGTCTCGTCGGTCACGACCTCCACCGGCACGCCGCCGGCCAGCTGGATCGACTCCGGGTAGGTGGTCCAGTACGGCGCCGGGACGATGACCTCGTCGCCCGGGTCGAGGATCGCCGCGAACGCCTCGTAGATCGCCTGCTTGCCGCCGTTGGTCACCAGGACCTGCGAGGCGTCCACCGCGTAGCCGGAGTCGCGCAGCGTCTTGGCCGCGATCGCCTCCTTCAGCTCCGGCAGGCCGCCGGCCGGGGTGTAGCGGTGGTTCTTCGGGTCGCGGCAGGCGTCGACGGCCGTCTCGACGATGTAGTCCGGGGTGGGGAAGTCCGGCTCGCCGGCGCCGAAGCCGATGACCGGACGGCCGGCCGCCTTGAGGGCCTTGGCCTTGGCGTCCACGGCGAGGGTGGCGGACTCGGCGATCGCGCCGATCCGGGCCGAGACGCGGCGGTCGGCGGGGCGGACGGAACTGTCGGGCTGCGGGGTGGAAGCGCTCATGCCTGCATGGTCGCAGACCGCACACGGGCCGGGCATGGCGGTTTCACCATATGTACGGGGCCGTCCACATGGCGGCCCGGCGCGGCCCGGGCCACGACCGGAAAAGAAGAGGTTCGACCAAACGCCCTCCGACCACGTACACTCACTGCTCGACGGCCACCGAACGAACCGGAGCCTCCGCCGCCGTACAGAACCTGTACGGAGATCGACGGAAGATGCGGTAGGTTGGTGGTCGCTACTGGGGCCGCGAGGTTCCGTAGGGCAATAGCTCAATTGGTAGAGCACCGGTCTCCAAAACCGGCGGTTGGGGGTTCAAGTCCCTCTTGCCCTGCTGCTTGATCCGTATTCAGCCCGTTCGCTCCACAGAGCGAGCGGGCTTGATGCGGAGAGGGCGCCGATCAGCACCGTTAGCCGGCCGCTCGTGCCTTTTCGGGGTACGCAGTCGACGCTCGGCAGGACCCGGATTCAGGTGAGGACGAGTGACGGAGACCACGGGCTCCACCGCAACGCCTGAGAGCGGCAACCCCGAGGGGACCGACGGCGCTGCCGAGACCACGCCCGCGGAGGGCGAGTCGCGTCGCAAGCGCTCTGGCGACAAGAAGTCCGGCAAGCGGGCCAAGAAGGGCGCGTTCGCCCGCCTCGCCCTCTTCTACCGGCAGATCATCGCCGAACTGCGCAAGGTCGTCTGGCCGACCCGCAACCAGCTGGTGAGCTACACCACCGTGGTGGTCGTGTTCGTCGTGATCGTGATGGCCTTCGTGTCCGGTCTCGACTACGGCTTCTCCAAGGCAGCCCTCTGGATCTTCGGCTGACGCAGCCGTTCACCTTCGAAACAGCTTCCCCGACCCGGGCCGTTCCTCGGCCCGGGTCGAGCTGTCTGCGTCGGCGGGACGAGGCCGCTACCGTTGACTCGGTACTGTTGAAGTCTCCGAGGCGAACTTCCGGCGACCGCGTGAGCGGAGCGTCGCCGGTCCGTCGCGGAGCGCGCCACCTTCACCATCTCCAGGAAAGAAGCAGCCACCGTGTCTGAGTCCCCCCTGTACGACGCCGACGAGACCGTCCGCGAGGCGGATGTCGCCGCCGAGGACGCGGCCGAGCTGGCTGACGACGTCGAGACCGACGAGCAGCAGATCGTGGACGCCGTCGACGCCGACGAGGACGAGGCCGAGGCGGCCGACGAGGCCGCGGCCGGGGAGTCGGCCGAGGAGGCCGCGCTGCACGTGGAGTCCGACGAGGACGAGACCGAGGGCGAGACCGAGGAGGCGGCCGAGGCCGTCGCCGAGGAGGAGGCCGCCGCCGAGCCGGCCGAGGAGGTCGACCCGGTCGCCAAGTTCCGCGAGGACCTGCGGTTCATGCCGGGCGAGTGGTACGTGATCCACACCTACGCCGGCTACGAGAACCGGGTGAAGCAGAACCTGGAGCAGCGCGCCGTCTCCCTCAACGTCGAGGAGTACATCTTCCAGGCCGAGGTGCCGCAGGAGGAGGTCGTCCAGATCAAGAACGGCGACCGCAAGACCATCCGCCAGAACAAGCTCCCCGGCTACGTCCTGGTGCGCATGGACCTCACCCCCGAGTCCTGGGGCGTCGTGCGCAACACCCCCGGTGTCACCGGCTTCGTCGGCAACGCCTACGACCCGTACCCGCTGACCCTGGACGAGGTCGTCAAGATGCTCGCCCCCGACGTGGAGCGCCAGGCCGCGAAGGAGGCGGGCAAGGCCTCCCCGGTCCGCCCGGTCGAGGTCCAGGTGCTCGACTTCGAGGTCGGCGACTCGGTCACCGTCACCGACGGTCCGTTCGCGACCCTGCAGGCGACCATCAACGAGATCAACCCCGACTCGAAGAAGGTCAAGGGCCTGGTCGAGATCTTCGGCCGGGAGACCCCGGTCGAGCTCTCCTTCGACCAGATCCAGAAGAACTAGTCCCACGGTCTTCGGATTCGGGGCGGGGCCGTGGGCCCCGCCCCGAATCCGTTTTGGTCCAGCGACGCCGAGGCGTTAGCCTGGTCCGATGTGTGTGCTGGCGACCGGGTGTCGCCCCGGTTCGGCGCACACCAGCAATCACCTCTCGGAAGGACCCGGAGAGACATGCCTCCCAAGAAGAAGAAGGTCACGGGGCTTATCAAGCTCCAGATCAACGCCGGTGCGGCCAACCCGGCTCCGCCGGTCGGCCCCGCGCTGGGTCAGCACGGCGTCAACATCATGGAGTTCTGCAAGGCCTACAACGCCGCGACCGAGTCGCAGCGCGGCATGATCGTGCCGGTGGAGATCACGGTCTACGAGGACCGTTCCTTCACCTTCATCACGAAGACGCCGCCGGCCGCGCGCCTCATCCTGAAGGCCGCCGGTATCGAGAAGGGCTCCAGCGAGCCGCACAAGACCAAGGTCGCGAAGCTCACCAGCGCCCAGGTCCGCGAGATCGCCACCACCAAGATGCCCGACCTGAACGCCAACGACCTGGACGCCGCGGAGAAGATCATCGCCGGCACCGCCCGGTCGATGGGCATCACCGTCGAGGGCTGATCACCCCTTCTCGTCCCCCGTGGTAGGGCCTGCGCTGGCCCGTGAATACCACAACTCCCATCACCATTCAGGAGCAGCTATGAAGCGCAGCAAGGCCCTGAAGGCCGCGGACGCCCAGGTCGACCGCGAGCGCCTTTACGCCCCCCTTGAGGCCGTCCGCCTCGCCAAGGCGACCAGCACCAGCAAGTTCGACGGCACCGTCGAGGTCGCCATGCGTCTGGGTGTCGACCCGCGCAAGGCCGACCAGATGGTCCGCAGCACCGTGATCCTCCCGCACGGCACCGGTAAGACCGCTCGGGTCCTGGTCTTCGCGACCGGCGAGCGTGCCGAGGCCGCGCGTGCTGCGGGTGCCGACATCGTCGGTGCCGACGAGCTCATCGACGAGGTCGCCAAGGGCAAGCTGGACTTCGACGCCGTCGTCGCCACCCCGGACCTCATGGGCAAGGTCGGCCGCCTCGGCCGCGTGCTCGGTCCCCGTGGCCTGATGCCGAACCCGAAGACCGGCACCGTCACCCCCGATGTCGCCAAGGCTGTCAACGACATCAAGGGCGGCAAGATCGAGTTCCGCGTCGACAAGCACTCGAACCTCCACTTCATCATCGGTAAGGCCTCCTTCACCGACGAGCAGCTGGTCGAGAACTACGCCGCCGCGCTGGACGAGGTGCTCCGCGCCAAGCCGTCCGCCGCCAAGGGCCGCTACATCAAGAAGACCGCGTTCTCGACCACCATGGGCCCCGGCATCCAGGTGGACCCGAACCGCACCCGCAACCTCCTCGTCGAGGAGGACCCGGCCGCGGTCTGATCGCAGTCGTCGTCCGTACGGCGGGCCCGTACCCCCTTCGCCGGGGGTGCGGGCCCGCCGTCGTTTCCCGATCGATACCCCCGGCGCGGCGAACGGCCGCCCGGTCCGTCGTACGCTCGCCCGGTCCGCCCGCGTGCCCCCGCCCAGGGGGCCGCCGCCGTCCGAACCGCCGGAGAGTGTGCCGTGCCCGCCGTCCGCCCCGCCGCCAAGGGAGCGGCCCTGCTGCTGCTCGCCGCCGGCCTGACCGCGTGCAGTGTGCTCGCCGTGTCCGGCGACCGCACCCCGATCAGCGACCGGCCCACCGTGCGCCCGCCCCGGCAGGTGCTGCTGTCCGCCTCCCAGCGGCTGGACGACGCGGGCGGGGCCCGGGTCCGGGTGGTCCGGGAGGGGCCGGCCGGGCGGCGCGGCGCCGACGGGACGCTCTCCTGGGGCGCCAGCGACTCGGCCGAGCTGACCGTCACCGACGAGCTGGGCACCGGGCGGCTGCACAGTCAGGACGGCGCGCTGGAGCTCGGCTACCCCGGAGCGGCGCCCAGGACGGCGGACCGGTCCAGGGCGGAGTCGCTGGACCCGGCGGCGGCCGGGGCGGCCGGCTGGGCCGGTGGCTGGATCACCGACCTGCTGTCCAACCCGGGCGGGCCGGCGCACACGATGGCGCTGGCCGGCCGGCTCACCCCGCTCGGCGGCGAGGAGCTGAACGGCGGGACGGTCGCGCACTACCGGGGCACCGCGTCGGTGGCGGACTACTTCGGCGCCGACGAGGGGCTGAGCCCGGCGCGGCTGACCGAGGTGCTGGGCTACTACGAGCGGAACGGGGTGGAGACGCTCGACTACGAGTTCTGGGTGGCGCCCGGGGACCGGCTGCTGCGGGTGCGGTCCACCGTCCGCGGCACGACCGGCGCGGTGGTGACCACCACGGACATCACCGAGGGCGCCGAGCCCGCGGCCGAGCCGTCCGCGGAGCCGCCCCCCGCCGCCGAGCCGTCCGGCGCGCCCTCGGCGGTCCCCTCCGCCGCCCGCACGCCGTAGGGGCGGCCGTGCGGCCGAGTGGCGGGGGGTGCCATCGGGCCGGAGGAGGCCGGGTGGCAAGGTGGGCAGGAGCGGACGCCGCGGCTCGTGCGGGCGTCCGGCCGGATCAGTGGCACTTCTTCGGGGAGGCGTGGATGGCGGTGCGGCAGCGGCTGGCGGCGGTGGTCGCCGTCGCGGTGCTGGCGGGCGGGTGCAGCTCGGCCGGCGCCCCGGAGCCGTCCTCCTCGACGAGCGCGCCCGGCTCCCCGACGCCGACGCCCAGCAGCGCCTCGCCGACCTGGCCGGCCAAGCCGACCGACCGCTCCCCGCACGGGGTGCTGCTCTCCGCCCAGCTGGCCATGCAGACCGCCCGCCGGGCCAAGGTGAGCTACCGGCTGGGCGCGGACGCCGGCTCCGGGCCGCTGTTCTGGCAGCCGAAGACCGCGCTCCAGGTCAAACGTTCCACCCCGGCCGCCGCCGAGCAGCTGATCGTGGTGGACACCGTGGCCTACGAGGGCGGCGACGCGGCCACCGCGGCCCGGCTGGGCGGCAAGCACTGGGAGCGGTTCGCCGGGCCGCCGGGGCCGGACGGCCACCGGGAGACCCCGTACGCGGGGCTGATCGACCTGCTCAACCCGGTGGTGGCGCTGGCCGCCGCGACCGCCGACGGGATCACCGTCCAGTACGTCGGCGAGGAGAAGCTGGAGGACTCGGCCGTCGAGCACTACCGGGTGGCCACCGACGCGGCCCGCTACGCGGCGGCGCAGACCCAGCTCACCCCGGCCCGCCGGGAGGGCCTGCGGACCGCGCTGGCGCCCGGCGGCTCGGCCTCGCTCACCCTGGACCTCTGGCTGAACGACAAGGACCAGCTGGTCCGGATGGACCGGACCGGGACGGGGGACAGCGGCCGGCTGGACGACTCGGTGCTCTACACCGAGCCCGGCGGCCCGCTCTCGGCGCAGGCCCCGGCGGAGGCGGACACCGTGGACACCGGCACCCGCAGCGTCTCCCCGCTGGCCCGCTGAGCGCCCCCACACCGCCGCGGGGGCGTCCGGGGGGGGGGAGTGTCCGGGGCGAGCGATTTGCCCCGGGCGGCGGCCTCCGGTTACTGTTGCCGAAGCCAAAGACCGCTGGTTGTCGCCGTGCGCCCGATGGGGAGTGCGCGACCGAAGGACCTGTGCTTCATGCGCAGGCAGCCCGCGCAGGACTGTTTGGAGCTTTGACCTCCGGGTCGCGTGCCCCGCACGTGGATCCGTCGAGTTCACACCGAGCCCCGTGCGCCTGCGCACCGGGGCTCATCTGCTTTTCCGCAGGGGCTTTCCTCCGTCCGGTGGTCCGAGGCGCGAATGGTCGACTCTCGCGGTCGGCCTGACTTCGACATCACGGAAGGAGGCGTAAGCCTATGGCTAGGCCCGACAAGGCTGCTGCCGTCGCCGAGATCACGGAGCTTTTCCGTGGCTCGAACGCGGCCGTGCTGACCGAGTACCGCGGTCTGACGGTGAAGCAGGTCAAGACCCTGCGTCGCTCGCTGGGTGACAACGCCCAGTACGCCGTGGTGAAGAACACGCTGACCAAGATCGCGGCCAATGAGGTCGGGATCACGGAGCTCGACGACCTGTTCGCCGGTCCGACGGCTGTCGCCTTCGTCACCGGTGACCCGGTGGAGTCGGCGAAGGCTCTGCGTGACTTCGCCAAGGAGAACCCCGCTCTCGTCATCAAGGGCGGTGTCCTTGACGGCAAGGCGCTGTCCGCCGACGAGATCAAGAAGCTCGCGGACCTTGAGTCCCGCGAGGTGCTGCTCGCCAAGCTGGCGGGTGCCATGAAGGCCAAGCAGTCCCAGACTGCCGCGCTCTTCCAGGCCCTGCCCTCGAAGCTCGTCCGCACGGTCGAGGCGCTTCGGGAGAAGGTCGAGCAGGGCGGTGCCGGTACGCCGGCTCCCGCCGCCGAGGAGACCGCGGCCGAGTGATCGGCCGAGGCCCTGCCTCGCTGCGGGCCCGTACGCCCGCCAATCCGTACATCCGGCACCACCTGCCGATTTAGTGGAAGGACGCCAATCATGGCGAAGCTGTCCCAGGACGAGCTGCTCGCGCAGTTCGAGGAGCTCACCCTCATCGAGCTGGCCGCGTTCGTGAAGGCCTTCGAGGAGAAGTTCGACGTCACCGCCGCCGCCCCGGCCGCCGCCGTCGTCGTTGCCGGCGGTGCCGGTGGCGCCGAGGCCGCTGCCGAGGAGCAGGACGAGTTCGACGTCATCCTCGAGTCGGCCGGCGACAAGAAGATCCAGGTCATCAAGGAGGTGCGCACCCTGACCTCCCTCGGCCTGAAGGAGGCCAAGGACCTCGTTGACACCGCTGGTGCCAAGGTCCTGGAGAAGGTTGCCAAGGACGTTGCCGAGAAGGCCAAGGCCGCCCTTGAGGGCGCCGGCGCCAAGGTCACCGTCAAGTGACTTCGCCCCGGCCCTAGTGGCCGGGAGGCACTTCTGAGCCCCCTCCGAGGGGGCCCGGGCCGGGCCGATCACCCCTGTGGTGGTCGGCCCGGCCTTTTGCGTTCCCCGGCCCCGCGGGCCGCCCCGTGCGTGGACACACCGGTGTGGCCGAACGCTCACTCGGCACTGTCGGTGCGGGCGGGTATGGTGATCGCTGTCATCGGGTGTGGCTCCGACCACGGCTTCTGTAACGCCGGGGCGGTCCGGCGCGATGAACGGGTCGAGGCCCGCGCCGGAGGCGGGCCCTTGACGAACCCGGCACGGCGCGCGATTCTCAAGGCGCGAGTCGGCCCGGTTGGTCCGCCGCCGGATGCATAACCGGCGGCTCCGGAGGGAAGTGACTCCACGTGAGTCGTGGGCCCGGCGAGTCCGGGCCGGTGCAGTACCCGGCGGGCGTCCGCGCCCGACGGCTACCGGGAGGAGTCTCCGATTCGGTCTCCGAATCAGAGCTGGACAGCAGTGTCGCCTTTGGCTACACTGTCCCTTTGCGCTGCCTGTTAGCTTCTCCGTGACTCGTCGCCCGGAGTTTGCGTTGCCCCGAAGGGGTCTGGCACCACCTCCGCAAAGCGGCTCTGACCTGGGGTTTCGATCCCGGCAGAGGCCAGTGGCGAGGGAGGCGGGACCAAGCCCGTGAAGGCCCGGCTGGTACGCGCGTAGTGAGCTCCGAGCCCTCGGAAGGACCCCCCTCTTGGCCGCGCCGCGCAACGCCTCGAACAATTCCGCCGCATCCACCGCCCCGCTCCGCGTCTCCTTCGCGAAGATCAAGGAGCCCCTCGAGGTCCCGAACCTCCTGGCCCTGCAGACCGAGAGCTTTGACTGGCTGCTCGGCAACGCGGCCTGGAAGACCCGGGTCGAGGAGGCGCTGGAGAACGGTCTGGACGTCCCCACCAAGTCCGGTCTGGAGGAGATCTTCGAGGAGATCTCGCCGATCGAGGACTTCAGTGGGTCGATGTCGCTGACCTTCCGCGACCACCGTTTCGAGCCGCCGAAGAACTCCATTGACGAGTGCAAGGACCGCGACTTCACGTTCGCCGCCCCGCTCTTCGTCACGGCCGAGTTCACCAACAACGAGACCGGTGAGATCAAGTCTCAGACGGTCTTCATGGGCGACTTCCCGCTCATGACCCACAAGGGCACGTTCGTGATCAACGGCACCGAGCGTGTCGTCGTGTCGCAGCTCGTCCGCTCCCCGGGCGTGTACTTCGACTCCACCCTGGACAAGGTCTCCGACAAGGAGATCTACTCCTGCAAGGTCATCCCCTCGCGTGGTGCCTGGCTGGAGATGGAGATCGACAAGCGCGACATGGTCGGCGTGCGCATCGACCGCAAGCGCAAGCAGTCGGTCACCGTGCTGCTCAAGGCCCTCGGCTGGACCAACGAGATGATTCTCGAAGAGTTCGGCGAGTACGAGTCGATGCGCGCCACCCTGGAGAAGGACCACACCCAGGGCCAGGACGACGCGCTGCTGGACATCTACCGCAAGCTGCGTCCGGGCGAGCCGCCGACGCGCGAGGCCGCGCAGACGCTGCTGGAGAACCTGTACTTCAACCCGAAGCGCTACGACCTCGCCAAGGTCGGCCGCTACAAGGTGAACCGCAAGCTCGGCAACGCCGAGTCGCTGGACTCCGGTGTGCTCACCGAGCCCGACATCATCAACGCGATCAAGTACCTGGTCAAGCTGCACGCCGGCGAGGTCGACTGGCGTGACGAGACCGGCCGCGACATCGTGGTCGAGGTCGACGACATCGACCACTTCGGCAACCGCCGCCTGCGCAACGTGGGCGAGCTCATCCAGAACCAGGTCCGTACGGGTCTCGCCCGTATGGAGCGCGTCGTGCGCGAGCGCATGACCACCCAGGACGTCGAGGCGATCACGCCGCAGACCCTGATCAACATCCGGCCGGTCGTCGCCTCCATCAAGGAGTTCTTCGGCACCAGCCAGCTGTCGCAGTTCATGGACCAGACGAACCCGCTGTCGGGCCTGACCCACAAGCGCCGTCTGTCCGCCCTCGGCCCCGGCGGTCTCTCCCGTGAGCGCGCCGGCTTCGAGGTCCGTGACGTGCACCCCTCGCACTACGGCCGCATGTGTCCGATCGAGACCCCCGAAGGCCCGAACATCGGTCTGATCGGCTCGCTGGCCTCGTACGGCCGGGTCAACGCGTTCGGCTTCATCGAGACCCCGTACCGCAAGGTCGTCGACGGCGTGGTCACCGAGCAGGTCGACTACCTGACCGCCGACGAGGAGGACCGCTACGTCATCGCCCAGGCGAACGCCCCGCTGACCGCGGACCTGCACTTCGCCGAGCCCCGCGTCCTGGTCCGCCGCCGTGGTGGCGAGATCGACTACATCCCGGGCACCGAGATCGACTACATGGACGTCTCGCCGCGCCAGATGGTGTCGGTCGCGACCGCCATGATCCCGTTCCTGGAGCACGACGACGCCAACCGCGCGCTCATGGGCTCGAACATGATGCGCCAGGCGGTGCCGCTGCTGAAGAGCGAGGCCCCGCTGGTCGGCACCGGCATGGAGTACCGCTGCGCCGTCGACGCCGCCGACGTCATCACCGCCGAGAAGGCGGGTGTCGTCCAGGAGGTCTCGGCCGACTACGTCACCGTGGCCAACGACGACGGCACGTACACCACGTACCGCGCCGCCAAGTTCACCCGCTCCAACCAGGGCACCGCCTTCAACCAGAAGGTGCTCGTGGACGAGGGCGCCCGGGTCGAGGTCAACCAGGTGCTGGCCGACGGCCCGTGCACCGACGAGGGCGAGATGGCCCTCGGCAAGAACCTGCTCGTGGCGTTCATGTCGTGGGAGGGTCACAACTACGAGGACGCGATCATCCTGTCGCAGCGCCTCGTGCAGGACGACGTCCTCTCCTCGATCCACATCGAGGAGCACGAGGTCGACGCCCGTGACACCAAGCTCGGCCCCGAGGAGATCACCCGGGACATCCCGAACGTCTCCGAGGAGGTCCTCGCCGACCTCGACGAGCGCGGCATCATCCGCATCGGCGCCGACGTCGTCACCGGCGACATCCTGGTCGGCAAGGTCACCCCGAAGGGCGAGACCGAGCTGACCCCGGAGGAGCGCCTGCTCCGCGCGATCTTCGGCGAGAAGGCCCGCGAGGTCCGCGACACCTCGCTGAAGGTCCCGCACGGTGAGTCCGGCAAGGTCATCGGCGTGCGCGTCTTCGACCGCGAAGAGGGCGACGAGCTGCCCCCGGGCGTGAACCAGCTGGTCCGCGTCTACGTGGCCCAGAAGCGCAAGATCACCAACGGTGACAAGCTCGCCGGCCGCCACGGCAACAAGGGCGTCATCTCCAAGATCCTGCCGGTCGAGGACATGCCGTTCCTGGAGGACGGCACCCCGGTCGACATCATCCTCAACCCGCTGGGTGTCCCGTCCCGAATGAACCCGGGACAGGTCCTGGAGATCCACCTCGGGTGGCTCGCCAAGCAGGGCTGGGACGTCTCCGGCCTCGCCGACGAGTGGGCCCAGCGCCTGCAGGCGATCGGCGCCGACACGGTCGAGGGCGGCACCAACCTGGCCACCCCGGTCTTCGACGGCGCCCGCGAGGACGAGATCACCGGCCTGCTGGACAACACCACGCTCACCCGTGACGGTGCGCGCCTGGTGAACTCCACCGGCAAGGCCCGGCTGTTCGACGGCCGCTCCGGCGAGCCGTTCCCGATGCCGGTCTCGGTCGGCTACATGTACATCCTCAAGCTGCACCACCTGGTCGACGACAAGCTGCACGCCCGCTCGACCGGCCCGTACTCGATGATCACCCAGCAGCCGCTCGGTGGTAAGGCGCAGTTCGGTGGTCAGCGCTTCGGTGAGATGGAGGTGTGGGCCCTTGAGGCGTACGGCGCGGCCTACGCGCTGCAGGAGCTGCTCACCATCAAGTCCGACGACGTTCTCGGCCGCGTGAAGGTCTACGAGGCCATCGTCAAGGGCGAGAACATCCCCGAGCCCGGCATTCCCGAGTCCTTCAAGGTCCTCATCAAGGAAATGCAGTCGCTCTGCCTCAACGTGGAGGTGCTGTCCTCGGACGGCCAGTCCATCGAGATGCGGGACTCCGACGAGGACGTGTTCCGCGCCGCCGAGGAGCTCGGCATCGACCTGTCCCGGCGCGAGCCGAGCAGCGTCGAAGAGGTCTGACGGAGGTGGGGCCGGCTGCCCGCTGAGCAGCCGGCCCGCCCCCAGGCCCCCCTCAGACCACACGAACGACTCTCGACTTACGAAAGAGGGCTTGACGACCAGTGCTTGACGTCAACTTCTTCGACGAGCTCCGCATCGGCCTGGCCACCGCCGACGACATCCGCCAGTGGTCGCACGGCGAGGTCAAGAAGCCGGAGACCATCAACTACCGCACCCTGAAGCCCGAAAAGGACGGCCTCTTCTGCGAGAAGATCTTCGGCCCCACCCGGGACTGGGAGTGCTACTGCGGTAAGTACAAGCGCGTCCGCTTCAAGGGCATCATCTGCGAGCGCTGCGGCGTCGAGGTGACCCGCGCCAAGGTGCGTCGTGAGCGGATGGGCCACATCGAGCTGGCCGCCCCGGTCACCCACATCTGGTACTTCAAGGGCGTGCCGTCCCGCCTCGGCTACCTGCTGGACCTGGCGCCGAAGGACCTCGAAAAGGTCATCTACTTCGCCGCCTACATGATCACCTGGGTCGACGACGAGCGCCGCCAGCGCGACCTGCCGTCCCTGGAGGCGCACGTCTCGGTCGAGCGCCAGCAGATCGAGAACCGCCGCGACTCCGACCTCGAAGCCCGCGCCAAGAAGGCCGAGACCGACCTGGCCGAGCTGGAGGCCGAGGGCGCCAAGGCCGACGTGCGCCGCAAGGTGCGCGAGGGCGCCGAGCGCGAGATGAAGCAGCTGCGCGACCGCGCGCAGCGCGAGCTCGACCGCCTCGACGAGGTGTGGGCCCGCTTCAAGAACCTCAAGGTCCAGGACCTTGAGGGCGACGAGCTGCTCTACCGCGAGCTGCGCGACCGCTTCGGCACCTACTTCTCCGGCTCGATGGGCGCGGCGGCCCTCAAGGACCGCCTTGAGACCTTCGACCTGGCGGAGGAGTCCGAGCGCCTGCGCGAGATCATCCGCACCGGCAAGGGCCAGAAGAAGACCCGTGCGCTGAAGCGCCTCAAGGTCGTCTCGGCGTTCCTGCAGACCACCAACAAGCCCAACGGCATGGTGCTGGACTGCGTCCCGGTCATCCCGCCGGACCTGCGTCCGATGGTGCAGCTGGACGGTGGCCGCTTCGCGACCTCCGACCTGAACGACCTGTACCGCCGCGTCATCAACCGCAACAACCGCCTGAAGCGGCTTCTCGACCTCGGCGCGCCCGAGATCATCGTGAACAACGAGAAGCGCATGCTCCAGGAGGCCGTCGACGCGCTGTTCGACAACGGCCGCCGCGGCCGTCCGGTCACCGGCCCGGGCAACCGCCCGCTGAAGTCCCTCAGCGACATGCTGAAGGGCAAGCAGGGTCGTTTCCGCCAGAACCTGCTCGGCAAGCGCGTCGACTACTCGGCCCGTTCGGTCATCGTCGTCGGCCCGCAGCTCAAGCTGCACCAGTGCGGTCTGCCCAAGGCCATGGCGCTGGAGCTCTTCAAGCCGTTCGTGATGAAGCGCCTGGTCGACCTGAACCACGCGCAGAACATCAAGTCGGCCAAGCGCATGGTCGAGCGCGCCCGTCCGGTCGTGTGGGACGTCCTCGAAGAGGTCATCGCCGAGCACCCGGTCCTGCTGAACCGTGCGCCCACCCTGCACCGCCTCGGCATCCAGGCCTTCGAGCCGCAGCTGGTCGAGGGCAAGGCCATCCAGATCCACCCGCTCGTCTGCACCGCGTTCAACGCGGACTTCGACGGTGACCAGATGGCCGTCCACCTGCCGCTCTCCGCGGAGGCGCAGGCCGAGGCCCGCATCCTGATGCTGTCCTCGAACAACATCCTGAAGCCGGCCGACGGCCGCCCCGTCACCATGCCGACCCAGGACATGGTGCTCGGCCTGTTCTTCCTGACCTCGGACCGCGAGAACGTGAAGGGCGCCGGCCGCACCTTCTCGTCGACCGCCGAGGCGATCATGGCCTTCGACGCCCGCGAGCTGGACGTCCAGGCCCCGATCGAGCTGCGCCTGCCCATCGGCACCGTCCCGCCCCGTGGCTGGACCCCGCCGCTGGACGAGGACGGCCAGTCGTCCTGGTTCGAGGGCGAGTCCTTCCGCCTGAAGACCACCCTGGGCCGCGCGCTCTTCAACGAGCTGCTGCCCGAGGACTACCCGTTCGTCGACTACGAGGTGGGCAAGAAGCAGCTCTCCGCGATCGTCAACGACCTGGCCGAGCGCTACCCCAAGGTCACCGTCGCGGCGACCCTGGACAACCTGAAGGCGGCCGGCTTCCACTGGTCGACCCGTTCGGGTGTCACCGTCTCCATCTCGGACGTCATCGTCCCGCCGAGCAAGCCCCAGATCCTTGAGGGCTACGAGGCGAAGGCGGAGAAGGTCCAGAAGCAGTACGAGCGCGGTCTGATCACCAACGACGAGCGCAAGCAGGAGCTCGTCGGCATCTGGACCCAGGCGACCAACGAGGTCGCGGACGCCATGGCCGCGAACTTCCCGAAGACCAACCCGATCTTCATGATGGTCGACTCGGGCGCCCGTGGAAACATGATGCAGATGCGCCAGATCGCCGGTATGCGCGGTCTGGTGTCCAACGCCAAGAACGAGACCATCCCGCGACCCATCAAGGCGTCGTTCCGTGAGGGCCTCACCGTTCTGGAGTACTTCATCTCCACCCACGGTGCCCGTAAGGGTCTGGCGGACACCGCTCTGCGTACCGCCGACTCCGGCTACCTCACCCGTCGTCTGGTCGACGTCTCCCAGGACGTCATCATTCGCGAGGAGGACTGCGGCACCGAGCGCGGCCTGAAGCTGGCCATCGGCACCGTCGGCGCGGACGGCGTCCTGCGCAAGACGGACGACGTCGAGACCAGCGTCTACGCCCGCATGCTCGCCGAGGACATCACCGTCGACGGCAAGCTGCTGGCCACGGCCAACACCGACCTCGGTGACGTCCTGATCGACGAGCTGATCCGCCACGGCATCGCCGAGGTCAAGACCCGCTCGATCCTGACCTGTGAGTCGGCCGTCGGCACCTGCGCCATGTGCTACGGGCGCTCGCTGGCCACCGGCAAGCTGGTCGACATCGGTGAGGCGGTCGGCATCATCGCCGCCCAGTCCATCGGTGAGCCCGGTACCCAGCTGACCATGCGTACCTTCCACACCGGTGGTGTGGCCGGTGACGACATCACCCAGGGTCTGCCGCGTGTCGTCGAGCTCTTCGAGGCCCGTACCCCCAAGGGTGTGGCCCCGATCTCGGAGGCCCAGGGCCGGGTCCGCATCGAGGACACCGAGAAGACCCGCAAGATCGTCGTCACCCCGGACGACGGCACCGACGAGATCGCCTACCCGGTCTCCAAGCGTGTCAAGCTCCTGGTGAGCGAGGGCGAGGCGGTCGAGGTCGGCCAGAAGCTGACCATGGGTGCCACCAACCCGCACGACGTCCTGCGCATCATGGGCCAGCGTGCCGTCCAGGTCCACCTGGTCGCCGAGGTCCAGAAGGTCTACAACTCGCAGGGTGTGTCGATCCACGACAAGCACATCGAGATCATCATCCGGCAGATGCTCCGCCGCGTGACGATCATCGAGTCGGGCGACGCCGAGCTGCTCCCGGGCGAGCTCGTCGAGCGCGGCCGCTTCGAGCAGGAGAACCGTCGCGTGGTCTCCGAGGGCGGTCACCCCGCCTCCGGCCGTCCGCAGCTGATGGGTATCACCAAGGCCTCGCTGGCCACCGAGTCCTGGCTGTCGGCCGCCTCCTTCCAGGAGACGACCCGGGTCCTCACCGACGCGGCGATCCACGCCAAGTCGGACCCGCTGCTGGGCCTCAAGGAGAACGTCATCCTCGGTAAGCTCATCCCGGCCGGTACGGGTCTGCCCCGCTACCGCAACATCCGGGTCGAGCCGACCGAGGAGGCCAAGGCCGCCATGTACTCGGCCGTCGGCTACGACGACTACGACCTGTCGCCCTTCGGCGCCGGCTCCGGCCAGGCGGTCCCGCTGGACGACTACGACTACGGCCCGTACACCGGCTGAGTCCACGGTCCCCGTCCGCAGGGCGGCCACCCCCTCCCGGGGTGGCCGCCCTGCGGCGTTCCCGGGGGGCGGAGGGAAACGGATTAGGGTTCTGGGGCGAAGTCGCGTAAGATCGTGTTCACCGACGCGGGGTGGAGCAGCTCGGTAGCTCGCTGGGCTCATAACCCAGAGGTCGCAGGTTCAAATCCTGTCCCCGCTACTGCATCGAAGGGCCCGGAGGCTTCAAGCCTCCGGGCCCTTCGGGTTTTCCGGGCTCCGGTGGGCGGGGGAGGGCGGGCGGGCGTGGTGGGGCGGATTTTCGGTGGCGGGTGGGCGGGGGGAGCCGTACCGTCCGGGGCATGAACGCGAAGCGGCCGCTGATCGCCGTCCTCACCGGCGCAGGGATCTCCACCGACTCGGGCATTCCCGACTACCGAGGCCCGAACGGGCTCTGGCAGCGCGATCCGGACGCGCAGCGCCTGGTCACCATCGGCCCGTACCTGGACGACCCGGAGGTCCGCCGGCAGGCCTGGCGGATGCGGGCCGGGACGGGGGCGCTCGCCGCCGAGCCGAACGCGGGGCACCGGGCGCTGGTCGGGCTGGAACGTTCCGGGCTGCCGGTGCGGATCCTGACCCAGAACGTCGACGGGCTGCACCAGCGGGCCGGGCAGACGCCCCGCAAGGTGCTCGAACTCCACGGCACCGCGCGGGAGGTGCAGTGCGTGGCGTGCCGGGTGACGGGCCCGATGGAGGAGGCGCTGGAACGGGTGGCGGCGGGCGAGGCGGACCCGGAGTGCCGGGACTGCGGCGGGATCCTGCGGCCGCGCACCGTGATGTTCGGCGAGCAGCTGGACCCGGAGGTGCTGCGGCAGGCGGACGCGATCAGCCGGGCCTGCGAGCTGTTCATCGTGGTCGGCACCAGTCTGCAGGTCTTCCCGGTCGCCGGGCTGCCGTACAACGCGGTGAAGACCGGCTCCCGGCTGATCATCGTGAACGGTGAGCCGACGCCGTTCGACGAGGCGGCGCAGGAGGTCGTCCGGGAGCCGATCTCCACCGCCCTGCCGGCGCTGGTCCGGCGGCTGGTCGCCCGGTACGCCTGACCGCCGTCCCGGGGCGTCCCGGGGCGTCCCGGGGCGTCCCGGGGCGTCCCGGGGTGTTCCGGGGTGTTCCGGGGCGGAGAATTCGGTGACGACCGGGTGACGACGTTCCGAACTGGCCGCTCCCGGTGGCCGGTTCTGCGCTACGCTGCCGCGCGGAGCGGCGTGGCCGGGTTCCGGCCACCCGGGGAGGCCGCCCGGGCGGGCGCGCCCGCGCGCCGCACCGGCCACGGGTGTCCCCTGCTCCGCGGCGGCGCGTACGAAGGAGCCCCTCATGACCTCAGGTCGACTGCTGGACCGCCACGCGATCGGGGGCGAGCTGCGGGCGCTGGCGGACCGGCCCGGGCTGGCGAGCCGTCAGGAGGAGCTCAGGGAGCTGGGGTTGGCGCTCTCCGGTGCCGGCGACCTCGACCGGTGGGCCGAACTCGACCTGGTGCACAGCTTCGTGCGGCCGGAGAGCGTGCGGGCCGCGGTGCGGCCGGGCACCGAGCCGAGGTTCTGGGCCTGGGCCGAAGTCGCCCTCGGCGCCCTGGTGTTCGTCCCGCTGCTGGTCACCTGGGCCGGGCTGATGCAGGCCACCAGCGCCTACCGGGCGCTGATCGGCGCGGACGCCGGGCAGGCCGCCCGGCCGTTCCTCCAGCTCTGGCAGACCGGCTTCGAGGGCCGGCTGTCGGGCTGGGCCACCTTCGGCGACGTCGCCCTGTCCGCGACCCTGTTCATCACGCTGCTGCTGGTGCTCTCCGTCGCGCACGGCGTGCGCCGGGCCGGCACCGTCCGCCGGGAGGCGGCGGCCGAGGCCGAGGCGGAGGACCTGCTGGCGGAGCTGGCGCCGGTGCTCACCCGCGCGCAGCTGGTGCTGAACGAGCGCCGCCGGGCCACCCCGCAGCGCTTCACCGCCGAACTGACCGGCGCCGCCGAGACCCTGGAGCGGCTCGGCCGGCAGGCCGCCGACACCCAGCGGGAGCTGAGCGAGGCGGCGCTGGCCGTCGAGCGCTCGGTCGCCGGGGCCGAGCGGCGGCTCACCGAGGCCGGCGAGGCGGTCGATCCGCTGCGCCGGGCCGTCGACGGCGTCGAGAAGGCGGTCGACGGGGTCGGCAAGGCCGTCGACGGGGTCGGTGTCGCGGTGCGGGACAGCGGCGAGCGGCTCGCCGAGACGGTCCGGGACGGCGCGGCGGCCACCGACGGTCTCGTCCACCGCGGCGGGAAGCAGGCCCTCGACGCGGCCGAGCTGGTCCGGCTGGCCACCGACCGGGTGGGCGCCGAACTCGCCGGGGCGGGGGAGCGGGTGGAGGAGGCGGTGCGCGACCTCGCGGTCGCGCAGCGCGGGTTCACCACCGGCGCGGAGACCGTGGCCGACGTCAACGGGCAGGTGCTGGAACGGCTGGACGGGCTGGCCCGGGAGGTCGCGGTCCTGGCCGACCGGGTCGCGGCGGCGGCCTCGGCGGCCACCGCGGCGGCCGAGCGCCTGGGGACGTCCGCGCCGGGCGGGCCGCCGGGCGCACCGCTGGGCGGACACCGCGACGGGGCGGGCATCGTCATGGTGAAGACGGCGTCCGGCCCCGGCCCGGACGCCGGCGCCGCCCGCTCCCGGGGCACCGGCGCGGCCGCCTCCGGCCCGGCCGTCGAGGACGGCGACCTGACGCTGCTGGAACTCGACGAGGTGCCGGTACCGGGGCAGGGGCAGGGGCCGGGCCGATGAGGGGCCGGTTCCGGACGGCACGGCGGCCGCGGGCCCGGGGCGTGCACCTGGCCGGCTGGCTGTTCGCCGACATGCTGCTCGTGCTCGCCCTGGTCGCGATGGGCGACCAGGGCGACCCGGTGGCCGCCCGGCGGGCCGTCGTCACGCCCACCGCCACCGCCACCGCGGAGACGAGCGCCACCACCGCCGCCACGCCCACCACCACGCCCACCCCGGCCGGGCCGCGCGGCGTCGAGCACGACCCGGTCACCGTCGACGTCTCCGGGGAGGCCTCGGACACGGCCGGGCTGACCGCCCAGATCCGCGCGGCCACCGAGCGGTACGCGGGCCGGCAGGCGGCCGTCGTCCTCACCTTCGGCAGCAACCGCGACCCGGGCGTCGGCCAGGCCTACGCCCACACCGTCAACGGCCTGCTCGCGCAGGCCCGTCCGGAGATGTTCCGGGGCACCACCACCCGGGACTTCATCTCGCTCGCGGACAACCCCCGGCACGCCTCGCTGGAGATCTACTTCTACACCGGCTGACCGACAACGCCCTGCCAATCGAAGGAGAAGAGCAGTGCAGATCCTCCCGTTCTACGCCGTGTGCGACGAATCGGGGTCGATGAGCGCCGACATCGACACCCTCAACAAGGCCCTGTTCGACCTCCACCAGGAGATCAGCACCAACCCGACCATCGCCGACAAGACCCGGTTCGGGCTGATCGGCTTCTCCACCGACGCCCACGAGCTCCAGCCGCTGGTCGACCTGAGCGACCTGGAGGAGCTGCCCGCCCTGGAGGCCTCCGGCCTGACCTCCTTCGGCAACGCCTTCACCCTGCTGCGCCAGGCGATCGAGCGGGACGTGCAGGCACTCAAGGCGGACGGTCACGACGTCTACCGCCCGGTGGTCTTCTTCCTCTCCGACGGCGTGCCGACCGACTCCGACTGGGACCAGCCCTACCAGGACCTGCTGGCCGCCGCCTTCCGGCCGCACATCATCGCCTTCGGCATCGGCCAGGCCGACCGGAGCGTGATCGCGCGGGTCGCCACCTTCAAGGCGTTCATGCAGGACGAGGGGACGGCCAACCCGGCCGTCGCGCTGCGGGAGTTCGCGGCCAGCCTGACCCGTTCGATCGTCCGCTCGGTGAGCGGGGCGACCGAGGCCGGCCAGGGCATGAGCCTCCAGGTCGACGACCAGGTGCCCGGCTTCACCTCCGTCTCGCTCGACAAGCTCTGAGGCCGGGCCGCCGGATGAACGCGTACGACAACCAGCTGCCGGCCGGCCACGCCCAGGAGCCCGGGCCGGAGCACGCGCCGAGCCGCAAGGAGGACCCGATCGACCTCGCGGCCTCCGTGTACGAGCACGGCTGGGGCCCGGAGACGACGGCCCCGGCCCGGGCCGACGCCCCGGCGCAGGCGTCGCGACCGGTGGTTCCCGGGCCGGTGGTCTCCGGGCCGGTGGTGCCGGAGGGGTTCCTGCCGCGCCCGATCGGCCCGGGGCCGTCGGCGGTCCGCGAGCCGCACGGTGCCGACGGCCCGGCCGTCGTGGCGCCCGCCGCCGGGACCGTCACCGCCCCGGTCCCGCCCGCCGGGGCCGCCACCGCCCCCGGCGGGGTCGTGCGGCCGCCCTCGTTCCGGGAGCCCGGCCCGCTGGACCACATCGGCCGCAAGGCCCCCGCCTACCCCGCCGAGCCGACCGACATCCCCGCCGTCCCGGGCGGCGACCTCTTCGGCGCCCTGCTGCCCGACACCGTGGTGGACGGCGGGCGGTTCGGCCCGGTCACCGTCCGCGCCGCCTCCGTGCGCGGCGACGGGCACCGCTACGCGGCCGAGTGCCGCCAGGACGCCGTCCTGGTCGTGCGGACCGGCGAGCTGCTGCTGGTCGCGGTGGCCGACGGCGTCGGCTCCCAGTCGCACTCCCACCACGGCTCGCACGGGATCCTCCGGATGCTCACCCGGCAGGTCGCGCAGAAGGCGGAGACCCTGCTGGCCTTCCTGCGCTCCGGCGCCGAGCTCGACTTCGCCAGCCTGACCAGCCGGCTCATCGCGGAGGCCGCCGACCAGCTCGCCGAGGAGGCCCGCAAGGAGGGCCGCCCGCCGAAGTCCTACTCCACGACCCTGCGGGCCCTGCTGGTGCCGGCCGACCCGGCCGTGCCGTTCCGGGGCTTCGTCTCGGTCGGCGACGGCGGACTGCTGCGCCTGCGCGGGGGCGGCTGGCAGAACCTCGAAGCGGCCGAGGCCGGCGAGGGCGGTGCCCTGATCAGCACCAGGACCGACTGCCTGCCCGAGGCCTACGAGCACGCCCGGGCCCGGCTGATCACCGACACCCGCCCCGGCGACCTGCTGGTGCTCTGCACCGACGGGCTCGCGCTCCCGCTGCTCAAGGAGCCCGAGCTGCAGGGCTGGCTCGGCGAGCGCTGGGGCAGCGCGGTGCCCGGGCTCGCGGAGTTCCTCTGGCAGACCCAGGTCCGGGTGCGCAGCTACGACGACGACCGCTCGGTCGTCTGCCTCTGGGAGGCCGCCCCGTGAGCGTGCCGGACATCGCCACCGCGCTGGCCACGGGCGGGGACGCGGACCTGGCGCTGCTGCCCCTCGGCGACGAGGCCGGCCGGGGCGGCCAGGGCCGGGTGCAGCGCCTCGTCGGCTACCCCGGCCTGCTGTTCAAGCGCTACCTGGAGGCCGGGCGGGTCAACGGCGGGGCGCTGACCGCGCTGGTCGCCCTGCGGCTCGGCCTGCCGCAGGCCGACCGGGAGCGGCTGGACGCCCAGGCGGCCTGGCCGCTCTGCCGGGTGACGGACGGCCCGCGCTGCGTCGGCTTCCTGATGCGGGAGGCCCCGCCGGCGATGACCTGGCAGACGGCGGCCGGCACCCGCAAGCTCACCGAGGCGCAGTACCTGCTCTACCCGGAGAAGTCCGCCACCCAGGGCATCGTCCGCCCGGACGCGGAGCAGCGGACGGCGCTGCTGCTGGAGCTGGTGGGTCTGATCGACCGGCTGCACCGCTGGGGCCTGGTGATCGGGGACCTCTCGCACGCCAATGTGCTCTGGACGGTGCGGCCCGAGCCGGCGGTGCACCTGCTGGACTGCGACGGCATCCGCCGGGTCGGCGCCGCCCCGGTGCTGGAGCAGGCGGACACGCCCAACTGGGCGGACCCGCGCTCCCCGCACGGCAGCGCGGCCTCGGTGGACAGCGACCGCTACAAGGCGGCGTTGCTGATCGGCCGGATCCTGGCGCAGGACCCGTACGTCGCGCCGGGCGCGAGGCTGGAGCCGCTGCCGGGGCTGCTGGTGGACCGGGCGCTGGCGATGGTCCGGCGGGTCTGGGAGCAGGCCGACGGCCCGTACGGGAGCCGGCCGGACCTGACCGCCTGGCTGCTGGCGCTCGGCGGCCGCGGCAGCATTCCGCTCGCGCCGGGTGTCCCCCCGCCGCCACCGCGCCCGGCGCGGCCGGAGGACGAGCGGCTGTTCGACGGCCGGGGACCGGCCCGGGGGAGCATCCGGCTGAAGCGGCCCGGCTGACGGGGGCCGGCCGACCGGGCCTGGCCGACGGGGACCGGCCGACCGGGGCCGGCCGACGGGGACCGGCCGACCGGGAGCGGGGGCCGGACGGAGCGCATGCGTACGATGATCCTTCCGGCTCCCCCCTCATGGCCTGGAGTGATCGACCGATGACGACGACGGCGAAGTTCGACCCCTGGTCGGCGGCGTTCGTGGCCCACCCCTACGACGCGTACGCCACCCTGCGCGAGCAGGCCCCCGTGACGTACTTCGAACCCACCGACCAGTGGCTGGTCTCGCGCTTCGAGGACGTCAGCGCGCTGCTCCGGGACCGCAGGCTCGGCCGCACCTACACCCACCGGTTCAGCCACCAGGAGTTCGGCCGCCCCGAGCCCGATCCGGCGCACGAGCCGTTCCACACCCTCAACGACAACGGCCTGCTCGACCTGGAGGCCCCGGACCACACCCGGATCCGCCGCCTGGTCTCCAAGGCCTTCACCCCGCGCATGGTCGAGGGTCTGCGCCCCACCGTCCGCCGGCTCGCCGGGGAGCTCGTCGACGGCCTGCTCGCGGACGGCGGCGGCGACCTCATCGCCGCCGTCGCCGAGCCGCTGCCGGTCGCGGTGATCGCCGAGATGCTCGGCGTCCCGGAGTCCGACCGGCACCTGCTGCGCCCGTGGTCCCGCGACATCACCGGGATGTTCGAACTCAACCCGACCGAGGACGCCGCCCGCCGGGCCGTCACCGCGAGCACCGAGTTCTCCGACTACCTGCGCGCCCTCATCCGCGAGCGCCGGGCCACCCCCGGCGAGGACCTGGTCAGCGCGCTCATCCAGGCCCAGGAGGGCTCGGACGCACTCAGCGAGCAGGAGATGATCTCCACCTGCGTGCTGCTGCTCAACGCCGGCCACGAGGCGACCGTCAACACCACCGGCAACGGCTGGTGGGCGCTCTTCCGCAACCCCGGGGAGCTGGCCCGGCTGCGCGCCGACACCGACGCCCTGCTGCCCACCGCCGTCGAGGAGCTGATGCGCTGGGACACCCCGCTGCAGATGTTCGAGCGCTGGGTGCTGGAGGACATCGAGGTCCACGGCGTCACCGTTCCGCGCGGCTCCGAGGTCGCCCTGCTCTTCGGCTCCGCCAACCGCGACCCCGAGCGCTTCGCCGACCCCGACCGCCTCGACCTCGGCCGCACCGACAACCCGCACATCACCTTCGGCGCCGGAATCCACTTCTGCCTGGGGGCCCCGCTCGCCAGGCTGGAACTCACCGAGTCCTACGGCACCCTGCTGCGGCGCGCCCCGGGCCTGCGGCTGGTCCGCGAGCCCGAGTGGCAGCCGGGCTACGTGATCCGCGGACTGAAGGACCTGCTGGTCGAGGTGTAGCGGACGCCCCGGGCCCGGGCCCGGGGCGCGCTAGACGCCGCGCAGGCGTCCGGCGACGAAGGCGACCAGGTCCGGGAAGCGGGGGACCGGCACCACGGCGGTGCTGCCGAGGTCCAGCCCCAGCGCGCCGTCCGGCAGGAACGCCACGTGGCACCGCCGGCAGAGGTAGCTCGACTGCCAGGCGGTGACCAGCGACGGGTGCACCGCCGCGTACGCCTCGAACTCCCGCCGGGCCCGGCGCCGGAAGCGGCCGCGCCCGATCAGCAGGCCCACCGCCGTCAGCAGGAACGGCGTCGCCAGCACGGCCAGCAGGATCACCGCGTCGCGGCCGCTGTTCTCCTGGCCGCTGGTGGAGATCGAGACGATCGTCGACAGGAAGAGGGCGCCGACGGCCAGCCCGAACATCGCGCTGATCGCGCAGCCGTTGCGGGGCGCGGCGAGCAGGGGCGCGGGCGGCGGGGCCAGCTGGTCGGCCAGCAGACTGCTGGAGGAGCCGGAGACGAAGGTCGTGGTGCTGCCGAAGGCCGGGACGATCCCGACCCCGCTGGCGTAGGCCACACCGGAGGAGTAGCCGGTGCTGCGCCCCGTGTAGGTGCTGGTCTGCGACTCGAAGACGCTCGGCACGCTCCGTACCTGGTCGATCGCACCGCATTGCGGGCAGGCGAGCCTGCTCATCGATCCCCCCGATCGTCGGTCCGGCCCCTTCACGGCCGCACGGCGAACGATCATGGCACAAGGAGCAGGCGGCCCGGGGAACCGGTCCCGGACCCGCCGCGTCCAACCGGCACCCAGGCGCGGGCACCGGCCCGCACCGTGACCCGAGAGGCGAGGCCGGCCATGCCCGCGACGTCCGTCCGCACCCGCCGCCCGGCGCTGCTCCTGCTCTGCTGCGCGGCCCTGCTCACCGCCTGCGGCTCCTCCGGCGGCAGCACGGCCGTGGTCCGGGCCGACCCGGTGACGCTGCCGCCCGCGGACCCGGCCCAGCGCGCCGCCACCGCCACGGCCACCGGCGCGTTCGGCCTCGACCTGCTGCGCGCCCTCGCCGCCGACCCCGCCGCGGGCGGCGGCAACCTGGTGCTCTCGCCGTCCGGCCTGGCCACCGCCCTCGCCATGGTGCTGCCCGGAGCCCGGGGCACCACCGCCGGGGAACTCGCCGCGGCGCTGCACACCGAACTGACCCCCGAGCAGTACGCGCTCGCCACCGGTGCCCTGAACCGCCCCGCGACGGCCACCGCCGAGGGCGGGCCCGTGCTGCGGCAGTCCGACGACCTCTGGGCCCAGCGCGACTACCCGATCGACCCGCACTACCTCGGCGTGCTGGCCGCCGCCTTCGACACCGGCGTGCACACCGCCGACTTCCGCAAGGACCCGGAGGGCGCCCGCAAGGCCGTCAACGGCGCCGTCGAGAAGGCCACCGAGGGCCGGATCAAGGACCTCTTCGGCGCGGGACAGCTCAACCCGGACACCCGGCTGGCGCTCACCGACGCGCTCTACCTCAAGGCCGACTGGGCCGAGCCGTTCAAGGCCGGGAGGACCAGCGCCCGGCCGTTCCACCGCCTCGACGGCACCGGGGCCGCCGTCCCCACCATGGCCAGGACCGGCACCCTGCGCTACGCCGACGGCTCCGGCGGCATCCTCGGCCAGCCCTGGCAGGCCGTCGAACTCCCGTACGCGGGCGGCACGCTGGCGATGGACCTGGTGGTGCCCGCCCAGGGCGGCTTCGAGGCCTTCCGCACGGGCCTGGACCAGCCGGAGCTGGACCGGATCCTCGGCGCGCTCGCGCCGCGGGCCGTCGACCTCACCCTGCCGAAGTTCCGGTTCGACACGGCGAATGAGCTCACCCCCGCCCTGCGGGGCCTCGGCGTGCGGGCCGCCTTCGGCCCGGGGGCCGACCTCTCCGGCATCCCCGGACCGGGCGCCGAGGGGGGTCTCACCATCGGCACGGTGGTGCAGAAGGCCACCGTGCAGGTCGACGAGCAGGGCACGGTCGCCGCGGCCGGCAGCGGCGTCGGGGTGGGGGTGATGGCCGCGCCGGTGCCGGTCGGCCCCGTCGAACTGCACATCGACCGGCCGTTCCTCTTCCTGATCCGGGACACCGCCACCGGGCGGCCGCTCTTCCTCGGCCAGGTCACCGACCCGGCGGCCCAGTAGCGGGGACCGTCACCCGGCCGGGTAGCGGTCCCCGAGCGCCGGGTGGCCCGGCTCGCGGCTGCCGAACAGCACCAGCAGGTCGTCCGCCGTGCGCAGCAGCGCCTCCCGGCCCTCCACCGCCTGCGTCCAGGCGGCCGGCAGCGCGCTCGCGCCGTACGCCGCGCCGACCAGGTTGCCGCAGACCGCGCCCGTCGAGTCGCTGTCCCCGGAGTGGTTCACCGACAGCAGCAGCGCCGAACGGGCCGGCTCCGGCCCGCCGGCCGTCGCGAGCAGGCAGTACACCGCGATCGCCAGGCACTCCTCGGCGATCCAGCCCAGTCCCACCCGCTCCACCGCCTCCGCCGACGGCTCGGACTCCTGGGCCACCCGCACCGCCCGGGCCAGCGCCTGCACCGTCTCCTTCGACGCCCGCCACTCCCGGGTCTGCTCCACCGTCTCGCCGACCGCCGCCCACGGCTCCGTCCCGGCCGCCAGCCGCTCCACCAACGCCGCGAACGCGCCCGCCGCCAGATAGCCGGTCGGATGCCCGTGGGTCACCTGCGCGCACTGCGCGGCCAGCCCGAACGACTGCTCCACCCCCAGCCGGGCCAGGCCGAACGGCGCCGAGCGCATCACGGTGCCGCAGCCCTTGGAGTGCGCGTTGATCGGCCCCGGCTGCCCGAGCGCCACCGGAGGCTCGAACACCGGGTGGTACTGCACCCCGGTCAGGCACGCGTTGCCCGGCGCCCGCTGCGCGTACAGGAACGGCTCGCGCAGCAGCCAGCCGTCGTACGGACGGGGCAGCGGCTCACGGTCCGGCGCGCCCTGCTGCTGGGTGAGCAGCCACCGCCGGTACGCGCCGTGCACCGCCTCCGGCACCGAACCGCCGCCGCCCGACCAGCCGCGGACGAAGCCCCGGATCAGGCCCTCGGCGGTGAACAGGGTCATCTGGGTGTCGTCGGTCACCTCGGCGACCAGGCCGCCGCCCGGCAGGCCCGTCACGCCGTCCGGGCCGAAGCGCTCGCGGATCTGCTCCAGCTGCAGGAACTCCACCGGCCAGCCCAGCGCGTCGCCGACCGCGCCGCCGAGCAGCGCCCCGCGCACCCGGTCCCGGTACCCCGTCCCCGTACTCGTCACTGCTCGCCCGCCCCTCGGTAGTTCCCGCCCCCACGACCTGTTCTACCAGGCGGCCGGGGCGGAACCCCGGATCCCGGCGCCCGGATCTCAGCGGTCGATCTCGCCGGATCCGCCGCGCAGGGACGCCCGGTCCGCCGCCGCGCGGCCCGCCGCCCAGCCCTCGCCGTCGCTCACCCGCACGCGCTGCGACACCAGCTTGGGGAACAACCGGTCCACCTCCTGGTCCACCGCCTCGGTGCGCGCCTTCAGGGCCGGCAGCAGCCGGGCGTCCGGGACCAGCTGCTCCGCCGTGCCGTCCTCGCGCAGGTGCCGGCCGGCCGCGGCGTCGCTGGTCGTCCGCTCGGTCGCCTCGGCGAGCCGCTCGCGGATCCGCGCGGCGTACGCCACCAGGAAGGACTGCCGGAACGCCTTGGTGCGGGAGGCGCCGTCCAGGTGCTGGCGGGCACCGGCCTGCTGCATCGCGTGCGTCGCCTGCACCAGCAGCGAGGTGTAGAGCAGCTCGACGCCGTCCAGGTCCGCGTCGAAGCCGATCACGGTGCAGAAGCCGAACTCCTTCGCCCACACGACGCGGCAGCGGTTGGCGGCCGCGACCGCGTCCAGCAGCATCGTCTTCGGGCCCTCGTACGGGTTGTCCACGCCGATCCGCAGCGCGCCCGGCGCGTGCGGGTCGGCGCCGTCGACGGCGAGCAGGGCCTCGTCGATGCTGTGCTGGGCCATCAGCTGCTGGGCCTTGGCGGTCAGCGCCTCGGCCTCCTCGGGGAAGTCGGTGGACTCCGCCTTCGCCAGCAGGGCGCGGATCCGCGGGAGCATCCGCGGCTCGCCGGTCACCGGGCGGCGCGGGCCGGGCTCCCGGTGCGGCGTCCGGCCCGGTGCGGGGCCCACGGGGGCGATCGGGGGCAGCCGGCCCCAGCTGCGCAGCAGCTCCAGCAGCGCGGTGGCGAGGGCGAAGCGGTCCAGGCGGTGGCGGTGGGCGAACGCGGGGAGGTACGCCTCGTCGGAGGTCCACCACACCTCCGCCTCCAGCTCGCGCAGCTGCTCCTGCCAGCGGCGGTCGGTGGCGGCGGCGGGGTAGCGGCGGGCCTCGGCGGCGATCAGGTCCACGGCGAGCGCCAGGTGCACCGGCTTCAGCTCGCGGCGCACCACCCGCACCAGGTCCGCCGGCCGCCACCCGGCCGACCAGCACCGGCCGACCGCCGTGTCCGCGTACCCCAGCACCGCCCGGCTCACCGCCGGCCACCGGCCGGCGGAGGCCGCGAGCGAGGAGGCCCCGGTGTCCAGCGAGAGGTCCAGCTCCTCCTCCGGAGCCGTCACCACCAGCAACACCGCCGACTCCAGCAGCGCCCCGGCGTCCTCACCGCTGCCGCCGCCGCCCTGCTTCCGCCTGCCCACGCCGCCTACCTCCGGGTCCCGTACCTCCCACCCATGATGCCGGACCGCGCCCGGTCACCCGCTGTGGTGCCGGGCTCCGGCCTCCCGCTCCGCGTCCTGGGCTCACCCCGGCCGCCCCTCGCTCGCTCCGAGCGCGGGGCGGCCACCCTCCTCCCCGGGCGGGCACGGGAGCGGGAAGTCGACGGGGCCGACTTCCCGCTCCCGCAGTCGCTCAGCGTTCCACGGCCTTGGCGAGGATCTCCGGGAGCCGCTCCAGCAGCCGGCCCGCGGCGAGGCGCAGGCCCAGGGTGGCGATGACGGCGCCGTAGAGCGGGCCGGCGAGGAGGAGGGGCCAGGTGGGGGCGTCGGCGGCGAGGGCCCAGGCGAGGTAGCCGATGGCGGGGGAGGCGACGACGACGCTGCCGAACATCGAGCCGAAGCTGTTGAGCATCACCAGGCCGCCCTGGCCGGGGGCGGCGTTGCGCATCGGGTTGTTGTCGGCGGGCATGGTGTACGGCGCGAGCACGCTGAGCACGGCGCCGATGGCGATGCCGCTGCCGAGCAGGGCGGAGGCGAGGCCGACGGCGGCGGGCAGGCCGGACCAGTCGCCGGAGGCGGCGGCGAGGACGACGGCGAGCACCAGGGTGACCGGGACGGCGTAGGAGAGCAGGGCGAACGCGCGGCCGCGCAGTTCGTCGCGGGCGTCGGCGGGGGTGAGCAGGGTGGCGGCGACCATCCAGAACGCGGAGCCGTCCATGCCGAACAGGTTGAGCATCTGCAGGCCGAGGAACATCCCGGTCATCGCCACCAGGTAGACCGTGGACCAGCCCTGGACGATCGACAGCACGCAGATCACCAGCGTCATGCCGATGCTGGTGAAGACGGCGGCCTTGGCCCGCGGCTCGCGCCAGGCGTACCGCAGGTGACGCTGCATCACGGCGCCGGCCCGGCCGTCCGGCAGGAAGCGCCAGCGGCGTCCCGGCTCCTGGACGCCGCGCACCACCTCCACCGTGGAGGCGTCGGCGGTGACCATCAGCTGCTGCAGGCTGCTCCGCCACCAGCGCAGCAGCAGGACGAGCAGCGCGGCGGTCGCGGCGAGCTGGAGCAGCGCGAGCGGGTACCGGCCCTCGCCGGCGGTGCGGACGGCGTCGACGGCGGAGACCGGCGGGATCCAGCGCAGCACCGAGGCGATCGGGGCGAGCGGTTCGAGGTCGAGGCCGTCGGTGCCGGGCTTGCCGAAGATGCTCTGCGAGCCGACGTTGGCGATCTGCACCAGCAGCGCGAAGAGCAGGCCGCCGAAGATCGCGAAGTCCTTGCCGCGCCGGCTGGAGAGCAGCCGGGCGTTGCCGGCGGCGACGGAGCGGGAGAGCACGACGACGGTGAGCACGGCGAGCGGCACCCCGACCACCCCGGCCGCCGCCGAGGCGCCGCCGGCGGCGCCGGACAGTGCGGCGCCGGTGAGCAGGACCAGGCTGACCAGCGGCCCGGGCCCGAGCAGGGCGGCGAGCACGGAGCCGCGCAGCAGCGGGCCGGGCCGCAGCGGCAGCATGGTGAGCCGGGTCGGGTCGGCGCTCTCGTCGCTGGAGAAGAGGAAGAGCGGTATCGCGGCCCAGCCGACGGTGAGCGCGCCGGTGAGGACGACGCCCGCGTCACCGGCGGAGCCGGAGTCGACGGCGTGCTCCAGCATGGCCAGGGCGAGCGCGATCCCGCCGGCGAACAGCAGGCCGAGGACGGTGCCGAGCGCGTAGAGGACGGCACGGCCGCGGCTGCGGCGCAGGCCGTTGCGGAGCAGCCGGAGTTTGAGGGAGACGAGGGTGCGGACCACCGTCCGGTCGTCGGGAGGGCCGTCCGGCAGGCCGGGGTGCGCGGGCGCGGTGGTGGTGCTCACCGGTCGCCCCCGCCGAGCCAGCCGAGTGCCTGGCCGTCGTCCTCGCGGACGCCGATCAGCTCCAGGAACGCCTCGTGCAGGCTGCGCCCGCCGCGGACGGTGTCGAGCGGGCCCTGGGCGACGACCCGGCCGGTGCTGACGACGGCGACCCAGTCGCAGAGCTGCTCGACCAGCTCCATGACATGGCTGGAGAAGACGACGGTGGAGCCGGCCGCCGCGTAGCGCTTGAGCACGCCGCGGATGGTCTGGGCGGAGACCGGGTCGACGCCCTCGAAGGGCTCGTCGAGGAACAGCACGTCCGGGTTGTGCAGCAGCGCGGCGGCGAGGCCGATCTTCTTGCGCATGCCGGTGGAGTAGTCGGCGACCAGCTTGTCGGCGTGGCCGGCGAGGTCGAGGACGGCGAGCAGTTCCTCGGCCCGGCGGTCGACCTCGGCGCCGGGCAGGCCGCGCAAACGTCCGTTGTACTGGAGCAGTTCACGGCCGCTGAGCCGCTCGAACATGCGCAGGCCCTCGGGGAGGATGCCGATCCGGGCCTTGGCGGCGACCGGGTCGGCCCAGACGTCGGCGCCGTGGATGAGCACGGTGCCCTGGTCGGGCCGGAGCAGTCCGGTGACCATCGACAGGGTGGTGGTCTTGCCGGCGCCGTTGGGGCCGACCAGTCCGATGAACGCGCCGGCCGGCAGCTCCAGGCTGAGCCCGGCGACGGCGGCCTGGGTGCCGAAGTGCTTCCACAGCCCCCGGATGGAGACGGCCGAGGGCATGGGGGCGGCGGGAACGGGGGACGGCGGCGGCGCTGACGCCTGCATGGCGGCTCTTTCCACTGGTGGTCGGACCGGTCGGGGGCGGTGCAGGTTCCATGATCGACACGGGCCCCGACGACAGCCTGCCACCGTCCGGCCGGGCCTGTCTCCTGTGGCGATGCCCCGGGTGTGTCTGCGCCAAACGGGTGAGCGGGGCGGCCGGAGGGGCCGGGCGGAGGCCGGGCCGTCGCGGGATTTCCCGCGAAAGGGCGACCGATCCGCGGATTCGGCAACTACTCAGGACGCCCGTTCGTCCTGCACTATGAGAGTCGAGTGGGCGGGGTGGGACCGTGGTCGCGCGGGGGTACCGGGAGGTGGCGGATGGCCGTTCAGCCATGGGGTGAGCAGGGCTACGGGACGGCGAAGCCGCCCGCGTCCGTGCCGCCCGTCCCGGGGATGCCGCCCGCGCCGCACCACGCGGCGCACCACGCCGCGATGCCGCAGTCGGCGATGCGCGCGGCGACCGCGGACCGCGAGCGGACGGTGGACGTGCTGAAGGCCGCGTTCGCCGAGGGCCGGCTGAGCGCCACCGAGTACGGCGAGCGGTTCGAGGCGGCGAGCGGCGCGCAGACCTACGGCCAGCTGGCCCGTCTGGTCGCCGACCTGCCGGCCGGGCCGATGGTGGCCCCGCAGATGGTGGCGCCGTCGATGGCCGGTCCGGTCGTCGCGCCCGTGCCGCCGACCTTCCTGGCCCCGCCGCCGCGCCGGACCAACGCCGTCGCGGTGACCTCGCTGGTGCTGGGCCTGCTCTGCGTGCCGACCGGCGGCCTGCTGGGGGTGCCGGCGGTGATCACCGGCCACATCGGGCGCCGGCAGGCCGCGGAGCGCAACGAGGACGGGGACGGCATGGCCGTCACCGGCATCGTCTTCGGCTGGCTGTCGATCGCCTTCTGGGTGCTGATCATGACCACGGTGGCCCTGTTCGGCTGACTCCCGGCGCGCCGTCGGGGGCCGTTGCGGTGGCGGCGGCCTCCCGGGTGTGGTAGAGCGGCAGGAGGACGACCTGACACCGGGCGGCCGCGCGCGGGACACCCGGGCGACACCCGGCCGACGGCCGTCACCTGCGGCGTTGCATTTGTTTTGACCGCGCCCGATGCGCTAGGTACGCTCTGACCTTGTGCCTGGGGTGTCCCCGGGTCCTTGTGCGTGCATGCACACCGGTCGCCGCGCCGAGCCGGAGCGCCTCCCAGCGCGCCGCGCGTAGAGCGCCGTCGCTGTACATCAGCCCACGGGATTCCGTGCCGGAAAAAACCCAACACACCCGACCGCGTGGGTCGACCACGGGGCCGTGTGCGAGGGAATCACCGCAGGTTAGTTCCACCAAGCCTTGGCACACAGAAAACGGAGAAACGGTGCCTACGATCCAGCAGCTGGTCCGAAAGGGCCGGCAGGACAAGGTCGAGAAGAACAAGACTCCCGCGCTGAAGGGTTCCCCGCAGCGCCGTGGGGTCTGCACGCGTGTGTACACGACCACCCCGAAGAAGCCGAACTCGGCTCTCCGCAAGGTCGCCCGTGTGCGCCTCACCAGCGGGATCGAGGTCACCGCTTACATCCCGGGCGAGGGCCACAACCTGCAGGAGCACTCCATCGTGCTGGTTCGCGGTGGTCGTGTGAAGGACCTTCCTGGTGTCCGCTACAAGATCATCCGCGGTTCGCTCGACACCCAGGGTGTCAAGAACCGCAAGCAGGCCCGCAGCCGCTACGGCGCCAAGAAGGAGAAGTAAGAATGCCTCGTAAGGGCCCCGCCCCGAAGCGCCCGGTCATCATCGACCCGGTCTACGGCTCCCCGGTCGTCACCCAGCTGGTCAACAAGATCCTGCTGCACGGCAAGCGCTCCACCGCCGAGCGGATCGTCTACGGCGCCCTTGAGGGCGTCCGTGAGAAGACCGGCTCGGACCCGGTCGTGACGCTGAAGCGCGCGCTGGAGAACGTCAAGCCGGCCCTCGAGGTCAAGTCCCGCCGTGTCGGTGGCGCGACCTACCAGGTTCCGGTCGAGGTCCGTCCGGGCCGCGCCAGCACCCTGGCGCTGCGCTGGATGGTCGGCTACTCGCGCGCCCGTCGCGAGAAGACCATGACCGAGCGCCTGATGAACGAGATCCTCGACGCCAGCAACGGCCTGGGCGCTTCCGTGAAGCGTCGCGAGGACACCCACAAGATGGCCGAGTCCAACAAGGCCTTCGCGCACTACCGCTGGTAGTCCGTACCCCGTCACTAGACAGAGAGAGAACGAGCCACCATGGCTGCAACCTCCCTTGACCTCGCCAAGGTCCGCAACATCGGGATCATGGCGCACATCGACGCGGGCAAGACCACCACCACCGAGCGGATCCTGTTCTACACCGGTGTGTCGTACAAGATCGGTGAGGTCCACGATGGCGCTGCCACCATGGACTGGATGGAGCAGGAGCAGGAGCGCGGCATCACGATCACGTCGGCCGCGACGACCTGTCACTGGACCGTCGACGATGCCGACCACACCATCAACATCATCGACACCCCGGGTCACGTCGACTTCACCGTCGAGGTGGAGCGTTCGCTGCGCGTCCTCGACGGTGCCGTGACGGTGTTCGACGGTGTCGCCGGTGTCGAGCCCCAGTCCGAGACCGTGTGGCGGCAGGCTGACCGCTACGGCGTCCCGCGCATCTGCTTCATCAACAAGCTGGACCGCACGGGCGCCAACTTCTTCTTCTGCGTCCAGACCATCGTGGACCGCCTCGGCGCGACCCCGCTGGTCATGCAGCTGCCGATCGGTGCCGAGTCGGACTTCCAGGGCGTTGTCGACCTGGTCCGCATGAAGGCGCTGGTCTGGTCGGCCGAGGCCGCCAAGGGCGAGATGTACGACATCGTCGACATCCCGGCCGAGCTGCAGGAGCAGGCGGACGAGTACCGCGAGGCGCTGATCGACACCGTGTCGAACGTCAGCGACGAGATCATGGAGCTCGCCCTGGAGGGCGAGGACATCCCGGTCGAGCTGCTGCAGACGGCGATCCGCAAGGGCACGCTGAACTCGGAGTTCACCCCGATCTTCTGCGGCACCGCGTTCAAGAACAAGGGCGTCCAGCCCCTGCTCGACGCCGTCGTCAAGTACCTGCCGTCCCCGCTGGACATCGAGTCCATCGAGGGCACCAAGCCGGGCGACGACACCGTCAAGATCTCCCGCAAGGCCTCGGACGACGAGCCGCTCGCCGCGCTCGCGTTCAAGATCATGTCGGACCCGCACCTCGGCAAGCTCACCTTCGTCCGGGTCTACTCGGGCCGCCTGGAGTCCGGCACCTCGGTGCTGAACGCCGTCAAGGGCAAGAAGGAGCGCATCGGCAAGATCTACCGCATGCACGCGAACAAGCGTGAGGAGATCGACTCGGTGGGCGCCGGCGACATCATCGCCGTCATGGGCCTGAAGCAGACCACCACCGGTGAGACGCTGTCCGACGAGAAGAACCCGGTCATCCTGGAGTCCATGGACTTCCCGGCCCCGGTCATCCGCGTCGCGATCGAGCCCAAGTCCAAGGGTGACCAGGAGAAGCTGGGTGTCGCCATCCAGCGTCTCGCCGAGGAGGACCCGTCCTTCCAGGTCAACACGGACGAGGAGACCGGCCAGACCATCATCGCGGGCATGGGCGAGCTGCACCTTGAGGTGCTGGTCGACCGCATGCGCCGTGAGTTCAAGGTCGAGGCCAACGTCGGCAAGCCGCAGGTCGCGTACCGCGAGACCATCCGCCAGGCGGTCGAGCGCATCGACTACACCCACAAGAAGCAGACCGGTGGTTCCGGTCAGTTCGCCAAGGTGCAGATCGCGATCGAGCCGCTCGAGCAGGCCGAGGGCTACGAGTTCGTCAACCTGGTCACCGGTGGCCGCGTCCCGCGCGAGTACATCCCGTCGGTCGACGCCGGTTGCCAGGAGGCCATGGAGTTCGGCATCCTCGCCGGCTACCCGCTCCAGGGTGTCCGCGTGAAGCTGCTCGACGGTGCCGCGCACGACGTCGACTCCTCCGAGCTCGCGTTCAAGATCGCCGGTTCGATGGCCTTCAAGGAAGGCGCCAAGAAGGCCAAGCCGGTCCTTCTTGAGCCGATGATGGCCGTCGAGGTCACCACGCCCGAGGACTACATGGGCGACGTGATCGGCGACATCAACTCTCGCCGTGGCCAGATCCGGTCCATGGACGAGCGTCACGGTGCCCGCGTCGTCACGGCGCTGGTGCCCCTCTCCGAGATGTTCGGCTACGTCGGTGACCTGCGCAGCAAGACCTCCGGTCGCGCGAGCTACTCGATGCAGTTCGACTCGTACGCCGAGGTTCCGCGGAACGTGGCGGACGACATCATCGCGAAGGCCAAGGGCGAGTGACGTCCCGACTTTCGGGACGATAACCAACCCTTAGGCTATTAGGAGGCAACCCGGGAGGATCCGGTCGGATCCTCCCGGGGCCTCCGGCCCCCCCACCAGCGGGACGGCACGGGGTGTCCTCCGGACAACCCGCACCAAAACCGATCAAAGACCAACTGGCGTCAGCACGGCGTACAGGAACTGTCCTCAGGAGGACTCAGTGGCGAAGGCGAAGTTCGAGCGGACGAAGCCCCACGTCAACATCGGCACCATCGGTCACATCGACCACGGTAAGACCACGCTGACCGCGGCCATCACCAAGGTGCTGCACGACGCGTACCCGGAGATCAACCCCTTCACGCCGTTCGACCAGATCGACAAGGCGCCGGAGGAGCGGCAGCGCGGTATCACCATCTCCATCGCGCACGTCGAGTACCAGACCGAGGCGCGCCACTACGCCCACGTCGACTGCCCGGGTCACGCGGACTACATCAAGAACATGATCACCGGTGCCGCCCAGATGGACGGCGCCATCCTGGTGGTCGCCGCCACCGACGGCCCGATGCCGCAGACCAAGGAGCACGTCCTCCTGGCCCGCCAGGTCGGCGTCCCCTACATCGTTGTCGCCCTGAACAAGGCCGACATGGTGGACGACGAGGAGATCCTGGAGCTCGTCGAGCTCGAGGTCCGCGAGCTGCTCTCCGAGTACGAGTTCCCGGGCGACGACCTGCCGGTCGTCCGCGTCTCCGCGCTGAAGGCGCTGGAGGGCGACAAGGAGTGGGGCGAGAAGCTCCTCGGCCTGATGCACGCGGTCGACGAGAACATCCCGACCCCGGCCCGCGCCGTGGACCAGCCGTTCCTGATGCCGATCGAGGACGTCTTCACGATCACCGGTCGTGGCACCGTCGTCACCGGTCGTATCGAGCGCGGCATCCTCAAGGTCAACGAGACCGTCGACATCATCGGCATCAAGACCGAGAAGACCACCACCACGGTCACCGGCATCGAGATGTTCCGCAAGCTGCTCGACGAGGGCCAGGCCGGTGAGAACGTCGGTCTGCTGCTCCGTGGCATCAAGCGCGAGGACGTCGAGCGCGGCCAGGTCATCATCAAGCCGGGTTCGGTCACCCCGCACACCGACTTCGAGGCCCAGGCCTACATCCTGTCGAAGGACGAGGGTGGCCGCCACACCCCGTTCTTCAACAACTACCGCCCGCAGTTCTACTTCCGTACCACGGACGTGACCGGCGTCGTGACCCTCCCCGAGGGCACCGAGATGGTCATGCCGGGCGACAACACCGCCATGACGGTCGCGCTGATCCAGCCGGTCGCCATGGAGGAGGGCCTGAAGTTCGCCATCCGTGAGGGTGGCCGCACCGTCGGCGCCGGCCAGGTCACCAAGATCGTCAAGTAATTGACCTTCTGACCTGCCTGTCCGACCGGGCGAGCCGAAGGGCCCCGCACACCTTTCTCAAGGTGTGCGGGGCCCTTCGGCGTGTCGGCGTGACGAACGCGCCGCCGACCCTCCGGTCGTTGAGAATGGCTTCATGCCTGCCTGCTATTCTGGCCGCTCATTGGGGCTCCCCCCATTGCTGTCCGCGGATCCTTCGGACACGGTGGGTGAAGGGTGTCCGGCTGGTGGGGGCGTCCCGGTCGGTCCGTGCCGCCATATCGTTCTTGGAAACATGGGGACAGGCGAGAAACGATGTTCAACGCAGCAGGGCACGACCTCAAGGCGGCCGGCACCCCGGCACCGTTGCTGTCGGTCGTCATGCCGATCTACAACGAGCAGGAAGCGCTGCCCCTGACCGTTCAGCGTCTGCGGCCGATCCTGGACCGGCTGGGGATCGACTACGAGGTCGTCGGGATCGACGACGGCAGCACCGACGCCACCCCGGCGATCATGCAGAAGGTCCACCAGGACTGGCCGGAGTTCCGGATCGTGCGGTTCGCGCGCAACTCCGGGCACCAGGCGGCGCTGACCGCGGGCATCCACCGCGCCTTCGGGGACTACGTCGTCTCCATCGACGCCGACCTGCAGGACCCGCCGGAGAAGATCCCGGAGATGCTCCAGCTCGCCCAGGAGCAGGGCCTCGACATCGTCTACGGCGTGCGCGGCGACCGCGGCACCGACACCGTCTTCAAGCGCCGCACGGCCGGGGCGTACTACTGGCTGATGCGCCGCCTGGTCGGCAAGAAGATGCCCAACCAGGCCGGTGACTTCCGCCTGCTGAGCCGGGCCGCCGTCGACGCGCTCAAGGCGATGCCCGAGCACCAGCCGGTCTACCGGCTGCTGGTGCCGTGGCTGGGCTTCCCCAGCGGCGAGGTCGTCTACGTGCGGGAGGAGCGGGTCGCCGGCTCGACGCACTACCCGCTCTCCAAGATGCTCCGGCTGGCCATCGACAGCATCACCAACTTCTCGGCGGCGCCGCTGCGGCTCGCCACCTGGCTGGGCCTGGTGAGCCTGGTGCTCTGCTTCGTGCTGGGCGTCTACACCGCGGTCGAGTACGCGCTGGGCGAGACCGTGCCCGGCTGGTCCTCGCTCTTCGTGGGCATGCTGTTCCTCGGCGCCGTCCAGCTCGTCTGCATCGGTCTGCTCGGCGAGTACGTCGGCCGGATCTACTCCGCCGCGCAGGCCCGCCCGGCCTACTTCGTCGGGTACGACTCGGCCGCGGACGACGTCCGGACCCGGCCCGAGCCCTCCGCGTCGGCCCGCTAGCGCACAGTCCAGGCACCGCTGGTCGGGCCGGTAGAGAGACGAGAACCTTGGACAGCACCGACACGACCGTGGCCGCCTCCCGGCCCGCCCGCCGACCGGGCGGGCCGACCGACGGCCCGGCGCCGGCCACCCCCGGCCGGACCGCGGTGCGGTTCCTCCCGGCCGTCGCGGCCTACCTCGTGCTGGTGGCGGCGCTGCTCGCCTCCGACACGTCGGTGAACGACATCGCCCGGTACACCTTCTACGCGCTGTGGGGCGTGCTGCTGCCGGGCACCCTGGTCTTCCGGGGCCTGCGCCGCCGCCCCTACACGCTGCTGGAGGACCTCGCGTTCGGCGCGGTCACCGGCCTCGTGCTGGAGCTGGTGGCCTGGGCCGTACTGGTCGGCCTGGGCCTCCAGTCGGTGGCGACGTTCTGGCCGCTGGCGGTGGTGCTCCCGTTCGCGCTGGTGCCCCGGCTGCGGCGGCACTGGCGGCCGCGGGGCTACCTGCCCTTCTCGGCCGGACGCTCCTGGGCCCTGGCGGGCACGGTCGCGCTGACCGTCGTCTACTACTACGAGGCCAACCTGGCCCGTTTCCCGGTGCTGCCGACGGACGACTCGACGAGGATCTTCGGCGACCTGCCGTACATGCTCTCGCTCGCCGGCAGCGCCACCCACGACATGCCGCCGACCTTCCCGCAGGCGGCGGGCGAGCCGCTGCACTACCACTGGTTCACCTTCGCGCACATGGCGATGACCGACCTCGTCGGCCACATCGACCTGCCGGTGGTGGCGATGCGGCTGATGGTCCCGGCGCTCAGCGCGCTGACCGTGCTGATCATCGCGGTGGTGGCGCAGCGCCTCAGCGGCAGGGCGTGGGCCGGCCCGGCGGCGGCGCTCCTGTTCTTCGCGGTCGGCGAGTTCACCGCGGCCTACCCGAACAACGTGAGCTCCTGGACCTTCGGCTTCCCGCCGATCCGGCTGATGTCCTGGGGGAGCCTGTCCCTGACCTACAGCCAGCCGCTGCTGGTGGCGCTGGTCGGTGTGGTCGGTGCGCTGATCGGCCGCAAGGGCGGCCCGGACGCCGCGGGGGAGGAGCCGGCGGACGGAAGCCGGGTGCCGGCCTTCGGGCGCGGAGCGTTCGTCCTGGTGGCGGGGTTCGCGCTGGCCTCCAGCGCCGCCAAGGCCAGTTCGCTGCCGGTGACCCTGGCCGGCCTGGCGCTGGCCGGACTGGTGATGCTGGTCACCGGCCGCCGGATCCCCTGGACGGTGGTCGGGCTCGGCGCGATCATCGCCGGCGCCCAGCTCTTCGCCACCGCCGTCATCTTCGACTTCGAGAGCTACGGCCTGGAGGTCGTGGCCTTCGGGAACGTCCAGCAGTACTGGGCCAACGCGCCCCAGATGCGCGGCACCGTGGCGCAGGCGGCCGTGGTGGTCGCCACCCTGGCGGCCTTCGTGATCACCCATCAGGTCCGGCTGGCCGGCGCGCTCCCGCTGTTCCGCCACCGCCGGCTGAACCTGGAGCCGGCGCAGTGGTTCCTGCTGGGCGGCGCCGTGGCCGGCCCGGCCGCCTACCTGGTGGTCAACGGCTTCAACTCCAGCTACTTCACCATCGCCTCGGCGCCCTTCGGCGCCCTGCTCGCGGCCTGGGGCTACTGCGAGGCCGCGGAACGGGCGGCGCTGTCCGTGCGGGCCAGGGTCCTGCTGGCCGCCGGCGTGCTCGTCCTGGTGGCCGGGCTCACCTGGGGCATGTACCGCCACACCCGGGACTGGGCCGAGCTGGTGGCCAAGGCGGCCGGCGCCTACGACACCTGGCAGCCGTACGCCCCGCTGCTGCCGGTGCTCGGCGGGACGGTCGTCCTGGCGGGGATCGCGGCGGTCGGCGCCCTGCTGTGGTGGGGGTCGGGCCGGGTCTGGCCGCGGCTGCGCGGCCGGGGCGGGATCGTCCTGCTCACGGCGACGCTCGCGGTCGGCGTCCCGGGGACGGCACTGGACCTCCTGCAGTCCCGGCAGTACGTGTGGGACGGCACCTGGATCCTGCCGCAGAGCCAGATCGACGCGGCCCGCTGGGTGCGGGCCCACAGCGACCCGGCGGACGTCATCGCGACCAACAGCCACTGCTGGGAGCCGGAGAACTACACCACCACCGACCGCTGCACCAACTACCGCTCCCAGTGGCTCAGCGCGTACTCCGAGCGCTCGGTGCTCATCGAGGGGTGGGCCTACGCGCCGCGCATGATCGCGCAGAGCGGCGGCGGTGTCGCCTCCGGGCGGCCGTTCTGGGACCAGGAGCTGTTCCAGCGCAACGAGAACGCGATCTACCAGCCGACCGCGGAGCTGCTCGACGGCCTGCGCCGGGAGCACCGGGTGCGGTACCTGGTGGTCGACCGCAAGGCAGGCGCCGAGTCACCGCAGCTCGGCACTCTCACCAGCAAGGTCTACGACAACGGCCGGACCGTCGTGTACGAGCTGGCCTGACCGGATGAACGGGTAACCCGCATGCTTTCCACGGACGATCCTGGGGTGGCCCCGCAGACGGCGCCGCCCGTCAAGCGGCAGCTGCCGTCCTTCCTGGTGATCGGTGTCCTGAGCACCCTCTTCTACCTGGGGCTGTTCGTCGCCGCCCGCGCGTTCACCGACCCGCAGGTGGCGAACCTGATCGCGCTGGCGGTCAGCGCGGTGGCCAACACGGCCGCCAACCGCCGCTTCACCTTCGGCATCACCGGCTCGGAGGGCGCGCTGCGGCACCAGCTGCAGGGCGCGGTGGCCTTCCTGATCGGCCTGGGGCTGAGCGCGGGCGTCCTGGCCCTGCTCGACCTGGCCGTCCCGGACGCCTCCCGGGTGGTCGAGGTGGGCGGGCTGGTCGTCGCGAACGGCCTCGCCACGGTGGTGCGCTTCCTGCTGATGAAGGTCTGGGTGTTCAAGAACCGCTGAGCCGCCCGGAACGACGAAGTGCCTGGCCCGCCGTCCCCCGTGAGGGGGGGGGGGGCCCGGCCATACCCCGACCGGCGGGCCCCCACCGGGGCCCCCCGGCCCGGGGCGCCCCAACAAAA
>NZ_JBHYUU010000027.1:0-65449 GCF_042749955.1 Kitasatospora sp. NPDC059462
CGCCGGGCGATCGACGACGGGATCCCGTTCCGGTGGGTGACCGCGGACGCCGGCTACGGCAACAGCAAGGGCTGGCGCACAGAGCTCGAACAGGCGGACGTCTTCCAGGTCGTGGCCACCACCCGGCACGACACCGTGGTCACCCGGTGGGCGATGGACCACCGACTCCACGATCTGGTCGTGGGGCTGTCGCGACAGGAGTGGAAGCGCCGCTCGTGCGGCGAAGGTGCCCACGGCCCGCGGATCTACGACTGGGCCCGCGTCGAGGTCCGTCCCTGGCACCGCCCCGACCGGCGACACTGGGTGCTCGCCCGTCGCAGCATCACCGACCCGACAAAGGTCGCCTACTACATCGCCTACGCGCCCGCCGATGCCACCCTGAACGAGCTGATCGGCGTCGCGGGTGCCCGCTGGGCGATCGAGGACTGCTTCCAGACCGCCAAGGGCCAGTGCGGCCTGGACGACTACCAGATCCGCCGCCCCAGGGCTGGTACCGGCACATCACCCTCGCCATGGCCGCCCACGCCTACCTCACCGTCCTGCGGGCCGAGCACCTCGAAAAGGGGACCGGGCAGCTCGAACGCCAGATCTGATCCCACTCACCGTCCCCGAAATCCGCCGGCTGATCACGAACCTCACCTGGCCGGTCCGCCGCAGCACCGCACACGTCCTGCACTGGTCCCGCTGGCGCCGTCGGCGCCAGCACCAGGCCCGGACCAGCCACTACAAGAGACGAGACCACAGCCCAAGAGCTAAGACCTCGTCACCGTAAGCACCGTTGCAGTACTAGTCGTCGGGTGCCTGTGGGCACAGGTCCAACGCCTTCCCGTGAGCCTCCGGAACCAGCAGTGCAGATGACGCGGGTGTCGCACTCCCCGGAGATCGGGATCCAGTGTGGGACGCGATCGCGTGAGTCCCCGTCCATGCTGTACGGCGCCTCGACCAGCAGGTCGTCGAGTTCGGCGCGGGCGAGGTCGGCGGATGGCGGTTCGGGTAGCTCGCGGTGCCGGGAAGGGGAGGTGGCCGCTGTCGGCGGTTCGGCGGCGACCTCCCCACCGGTGCGGCGGCCGGGCCCGGCACAAGGGTGAGGCCGGCGAGAAGAGTGGCACTGCGGCGCCACCGAGGGGAAGTGATCACGGCGTACAGCTCTCGCCTCCCGTCCGGTGCCCGGTGGCTTGTCCCTCCCCTCGGTCCCCTCGGTCCCCTCGGCCCCCTCGGTGGTCGGCGTGGCGCCGCCCGGGTTGACGCCGGCTGCGGCCGTTGCGGCATCGGCCGGCGCGGTTCTCGTCGCCCCGGCGGTGGTGCGGGCTTCGAGGTAGGCAGTCCAGTCGGTGGCGGCGCGGCGGCGCGGCGGCGCCATTGCGCGGCCGTGACGGTGTGGAGGCCGAGCATGGGGGCGAGGACGGCGGGCGGCAGTCCTGGGCGAGCTGGACTACTGGTCCGCGGCCAGCGCGGACAGGATGTCGAGGCGAGTCGCCCGCACAGCCGGGGTCAGCGCCGCGAGGACGCCGGCGATCACCGCAGCCGCCGCCAGTTCCGCAAGGGTGATCCAGGGCACCGACAGGATGGTCTGACCTTCACCCGCCGTGCGATGGAGGGCGATCCCCCAGACGAGGCCGAGCGACACGCCTGACAGTGCCCCCAGCGCAGTGATCACGACCGACTCCAGGCGGACCATACGGCGGACTTCGCGGCGTGAGACGCCGACCGCACGCAGCATGCCGATCTCGCGCGTCCGTTCCCCGACCGACATGGCCATCGTGTTGGCCACGCCCAGCACCGCGATGACGACCGTGAGGGCCAGGAGCCCGTACGCCATCGAGAGCATCTGGTCGGAGCTGCTTCGGACGGAGGCCTTGTAGGCTGCCCGGTCCTGCACGGCCAGCTGTGGATACCCGGCCAGCGCCGTGGTCAGCGCCTTCCCCACCGCTGTCGGGTCCGCGCCGCGGGCCGCGAAGGCAAACAGGGTGGTGTCGGAGGCGGTGGGTGCCAGGGCGGACAGGACGTCGAATCCGACGCTGGGCGCGAGTCGTACCCGGCCCATCGACATGCCGGCCGGTTCCTGGCGTTGAACGGCGCCGACCGTCAGGGTCACCGGGGGACTGCCCGGTCCGGCGAGGGTGACCTGGTCGCCGATGCCGACGCCGAGTCGCTCGGCCATGGTGTCGACGACGACGATCTGGCCGTGGGCGAGCGCGGCTTGCGGATCGCCCGCCGTGTAGGTCTCGTGCATCGCGGTGGGGAAGCCGGGCTCCTCGCCGTAGACGGTGGTGGACAGCGTGGTCCCTCCCGCGGTGAGCGTGGCCCTGGTGATCCGTTCCCTGACGACCTCGCCGATTCCCGGTACACGCCGCGCCGCCGCGGCGGCCTCGGGCCCGAACTGCGCCTGCGAGCGCTGTCCGCTGATGATGAAGTCCGCGCCGAGCATCCGGTCGGTGCGAGCCGTCATGGAGTCCGAGGCGGAGGCCGCCGCGACGGCCATCGCCGTTGCCACACAGATACCGATCATCAGCGCGGCCGAGGTGGCGGCAGTGCGGCGCGGGTTGCGCAGCGTGTTCCCGGCGGCAATCGCGCCGATCGGCCCGAGCAGCCGCGGGAAGACGGCCGTCAGAACCGGGACGACGCCGCGGACAAGAGCGGGCCCGAGCGGGAAGAAGGCGATCAGGGTCAGCAACATGCCCGGCACCGTCGCGGCACGGCCCGCGACCAGCAGACCGGCCCCGGCCAGCAGCAGCGCCGCGCCGGTCGGCGTGCGGCCCCGACCGGGCCGGGTGCTTGGCGCGGCCGCCTCGCGCAGAGCGGCCATCGGCGGGATGCGTCCCGCACGCCGCGCCGGAATCACCCCGGCGGTCAGCGTGGCCGCGGTGCCGACGGCGTAGCCGACCAGCACAGCAGTGGGCCCGACGACCAGCGAGGTCGAGCCCAGGTCGAGGCCGAAGGAGGCCATCGCCGCGTGCAGCCCGACGGCCAGCCCGATCCCGGCGCCGATGCCGAGGGTGGAGCCCACGAGGCCGAGGACCAGGGCTTCGAGCAGGACGGACCGGTTCACCTGCCGGCGGCTCGCGCCGATCGCACGCAGCAGGCCGAGCTCGCGGGTCCGGGCCCCGACCAGCATCGAGAACGTGTTGAAGATGAGGAGCACGCCGACCAGGACGGCCACCGCCGCGAAGCCCATCATCACCACGCCGAGGAAGTCAGTGGTCTGACCGGCCCCGTTGTCCGGGCTCACGGCGGTCGGATCCTTGGCCTGTACCTGGGCCGCGCCGCCCAGGGCGGCAGCCAGGCCGCGACGGAGATCGGCGGGCGTCACTCCGGCGGCGGCGTCCACCCGGATCGAGGTGGCCGCGCCGGGCTTGCCGAGCAGCCGCTGCTGGGCAGTGGCGGTGTCGACGTAGATGCGGGTGTTGCCCTGGCTGGCGGCCTTGAAGTCGGCGATGCCGGTGACCCTGGCCTCGAAGGTGCCGGGGAGGGCGACCACCCGGACCGTGTCCCCGATCCGCACGTGGGCGCGGTCGGCCGAGATGCGGTCGAGCACGGCCTCGCCGGGGCCCTGCGGGGCCCGGCCGCCGGCGAGCCGCACCGGTGACCGGTCGGAGTCGACCCAGTTGCCTGCCAGGACGGGGATGCTGCTCTTGGCACCGAAGCCGGACACCCCGCCGGCCGTGTCGATCGCCTTGCCCTGCGAGTCGGTCAGCGTCGCGGTGTCGACCGTGACGTCGGGGTACGCCGCCGCCACGCCCGGCACGGCGCGCACCTTGCCGACCAGGGTGTCGGCGTCCGGCAGCGTGCCGCCCTCGCCGACCACGGCCCGCTGCACCGCGTCGCCGACCTCGGCCGGCCCCGTGCCCGCCGGCAGCGGGGCAGTGACGGTGACGTCCGGGGCGCTCGCCGCCGCGGCGTCGTCCAAGGCCCCGTTGATCGTGCCGGTGAAGATCATCGTGCCGGTGGCGAAGGCCACCGAGAGCACCACGGCAAGGCAGGACATCGCGAGTCGTCCCTTGTGCGCGAAGATTCCGCGCAGCGCCACCTTCAGCATCAGCGGTGCCCCCCGCCTCGGCGCAGCCGCTGCAGGACGGTCTCAGCGGTCGGGGACCGCACCTCGCCGGCCACCCGGCCGTCGGCGAGGAAGATCACGCGGTCGGCGAAGGATGCGGCGGTCGGGTCGTGGGTCACCATGACGACGGTCTGTTCGAGCTCGTCCACGCTCCGGCGCAGCAGCCGCAGCACCTCGGTCCCGGCCTGCGAGTCCAGGTTCCCCGTGGGCTCGTCGGCGAACACGATCTGCGGCCGGCCCGCCAGGGCGCGAGCACAGGCGACCCGCTGCTGCTGCCCGCCGGACAGTTTCGAGGGCCGGTGGCGCAGCCGGTCCGCCAGGCCGAAGGTCACCACGATCTCGTTGAGCCAGGCCCGGTCGGGCGTGCGGCCCGCGATCGCCATGGGCAGGGTGATGTTCTCCAGGGCGGTCAAGGTCGGGATGAGGTTGAACGACTGGAAGATGAAGCCGACCCGGTCGCGGCGCAGCTCGGTGAGCTCGCGCTCGCGCAACGCGGTGAGCTCGATGTCGTCGATCCAGATCCGGCCGCGGTCCACGGAGTCCAGGCCCGCCAGACAGTGCATCAGGGTCGACTTGCCCGAGCCGGACGGGCCCATGATCGCGGTGAACGCGCCGCCCTCGATCTCGACGTCGACGGCGTCCAGCGCCGTGACCTTCGCGTCGCCCGTGCCGTGGATCCTGGTGATCTTCTCGCCGCGGGCGGCGGGCTGGGACACGGGAGCCGGTGCCCGCCCGGAACCCGGTGCCTGGTCCGGAGCGGGTGCTCGGTCGAGAGTCATGCGGATGCTCCATCCTTCGAGGATCGTCAGGGGTCGGACGGCTTCCACGATGGCGGTCGCGGCCGGTCCGCCGGATCAGGCCTCGGCACGGAGTCGGTGACCGGGCCCGGGCCCGGACACCGCGTGCACACCTGGCCGCAGGTACAGGTCCGAAGATGCGACCGCAGACGGATGACCCGCTCACGCGCCCGCGAATACTGTCGGGACGTGCATCTTCGGCCGCCGCTCACCAAACGGCTGACCCGCGTCCAACTCGTCGGGCTGGACGTCGCGGTCGGCATCGCGTTCGTGCTGTGGGGGCGTCCCACCGACGCCCAGCTCGCCACCGCCGGAATCCCGCTGCCGGGCTGGTACGCGTTGTTGATCCCGCTGGCCTGCGCGGTGGCGGCCAGACGGCTGTGGCCCCGGCCGGCCCTCGGGGTGTCGCTGGCGGCGTACGCGACGATGGCGGCCTACGGGTTCGTCAAGTTCCCGTCGTTGGCGGTCGCGTTGTGCCTCTACCAGTTCGCGCTCTCGCAGCCACGGTTCCGGGCGGTGGCCGGCCTGGTGCTCACCGAGGCGGTCATCGGTGTCGGCATCGCGATGGGCAGCAGCCCGGTGCGCTTCGACGACGAGTGGGCCGCGATGTGGTCGGGACAGAGCGCACCGATCGTGGCCTTCTGGGCGGCCGGCATGATGATCAGGTCCCAGCGCGCCTACGAGGCCGGGCTGCGGGCCCAGGAGGAACGCCAGGCGCAGGCCCGCGTCGAGGAGGCGCAGCGGACGGTCACCGAGGAACGTCTGCGCATCGCCCGCGAGTTGCACGACGTGATGGCCCACAGCATGAGCGTGATAGCGGTGCAGGCCGGCGTCGGCCGCCACGTCATCACCGGACACCCCGACGAGGCCGCCAAGGCGCTGACCGCGATCGAGACGGTCAGCCGGACGGCTCTGCGCGAGATGCGGGCCCTGCTCGACGTGCTGCGGGAGGAGCCGCCCGCCGCCGACGCGGCCGCCGCCTCGGACCTGGCGAGGCCCGGCCTGGGCGACCTCCCCTTCCTGATCGAGCAGACCGGCCGGGCCGGGCTCCAGGTCGAGCTGCGGATCAGGGGCTCCGCCCGGCAGCTCCCGCCGTCGATCGACCTGGCCGGCTACCGGATCGTCCAGGAGGCGCTGACCAACTCCGTCAAGCACGCTGCGACCGCCCGCGCCCGGGCCCAGGTCAGCTACCACCCGGACGGCATCGAGATCGAGGTGACCGACGAGGGCCGCGACTGCGCCGGTCTGCCCGGTCTGCCCGGTCTGCCCGGTCTGCCCGGTCTGCCCGGCGGACCCGGCCGACCCGGCCGCCCCGGTCCCGCCGTCGCGCTCGACAGCCCTGGCGGCCGCGTCGGTCACGGCCTGATCGGCATGCGGGAGCGGGTCGCGCTCTCCGGCGGCGACTTCGCCGCCGGCCACCTCCCTCTCGGCGGCTTCCGCGTCTGGGCCCGGTTCCCCACCGCGGAATCGGCGTGAGCGGGGACGTGCGGGTGGTGATCTGCGACGACCAGGCCCTCGTCCGCGCCGGCTTCCGCGTGCTCGTCGACACCACGCCGGGCCTCACGGTGGTCGGCGAGGCCGGTGACGGAGCCGAAGCCGTCGAGGTCATCCGGCGGGAACGGCCCGACGTCGCCCTGATGGACATCCAGATGCCCGGGATGGACGGGATCGAGGCCACCCGGCGACTGCTCGGCGGCGAAGACCCGCCACCGGTGCGGATCCTGATCCTCACCACCTTCGACCTCGACCGCTACGTGTTCACCGCGCTCCACGCGGGCGCCAGCGGCTTCCTGCTGAAGGACACCCCACCCGAAGACCTCCTCTCGGCCATCGGCGTCATCGCCGACGGCGAGGCTCTGCTCTCCCCCCGCGTGACCCGCAAACTGGTGGCCGAGTTCACCAGGCGCCCGCAGGTGGCGGTCGGAGCCAACCGCCGCCTCGACCAGATCACCGACCGGGAGCGCGAGGTTCTCGTCCTGATCGCGACCGGCATGTCCAACACGGAGCTCGCCGACGAACTGCACCTGTCGCACTCCACCGTCAAGTTCCACGTCAGCAGACTCCTCGCCAAGCTCGGCGCCCGGGACCGCGCCCAGCTCGTCATCGCCGCCTACGAGGGCGGCCTCATGAACCACCGGTGAACCGGCCCTCGCGCTTCCGCCCCGGCCCCCCGGGATTCGCCACCCGGCGGGGCGTACTTCCCAGCCGATCCCGCCCGATCCCGCACGCGCGTTGTCGGGCTCGCCGCGGAGCAGGACGTCGGTGAACGGCCGGGGCAGGGACTGCTGGAGGACGCACACCCCGGCGCGGGCCCACTCCAGCGCGCCGTCCAGCGGGCTACATGGCCACGCCGAGCGCCTCCAACTGCCCGCGCTGCTCCTCGGCCGGCGTTTCCCGGCGGGCGTGCTGGTCGTTGACCCCTGAACCCGGCGCCGGCCCGTCGGCGGTCCTGTGGATACGGGCGTGCCCCTCGGCGCCGAAGGCGGCCAGGGCCGCGAGGCCGGCCGCGAACCGGTCACTGCGGCTCTTGTCCGGCCGGGCCGCGACCTTCGCCCGGCCGGCGGCCGGCTCCTGGTCCTCCTCGATGCCGGGCGCCGCCACCAGGTACCGCTGCTCCTGGCTGAGCATCAAGGCCGACGAGGAAGGACGCCAGGCTCAGGCATCGTCGTCGCGCTGGGCGCTCGCGGTCCCGGGAACGGGCGGTGCTTGGTGGAAGTGGACGTTGCCGCCTTGGGCCCCGATGGCCATGCCGTGACCGGTCGCCGAGATGTTCTGGGTCCATCTCGTGTTCTCCGCCGCCGGCAGTTGGGCCTGCACCGACTCCACCAGAGCCCGCAGTTCCACCTCGGCCTCGGGGTGCTCGCGCAGCAAAGCAGCCAACTGCCTGCGCCAGCCGCCCGCGAAGTCCAGACGTGCCGACTCGGGGTCCTCGTCCTGACTCACCACAGCGGCTTCACGGTCCAACTGCACCTCCAGCGCCCGCTGTTCTTCCGGCCCGGAGCGGTGGAACAGCCGGAGGGTTCCGGACCGCGCGGAATTCCAGGCAGTGGTGGCCATGGCCGTCATGATCGTTGTCGCGCCGGTCATCGCAAGTGTCATCAACGCATCGTCCAACGCAACCGCTCCTCGACATCGCAAGGCCACCGTCCTGGGCAGCTTCATGATGCCGAGCTTCCGTGTACCCCGTGAGGGAATCGCGAAAGTGATCGGCCGACCGGGCCTGCCCGCCCCGGGCACTGCAACGAATCTGTCACAGGGCCCGGGATCGGCCGGGCTGCCTCCGCCGGTGAGCCCATGCTGGTCCGGAAGCTTCGAGACAACCGGGGAGGCTCTCATGGTGCGACAGGAGTCCGAGGCGGCCGGAGAGCCGGCAGCGGCGCGGCGGGAGTGGGTGCAGGACGTCACCGCCGACGGCGGCGGCAGCGCCTTCGTGGTGCAGGACGGCACCCAGCACGACCACTTCATGGATTCCCCCGAGACCGATTCCGATGGGTTCGCGGAGTAGGTGGACCGAGGGTGAGAACGCCGACGGGCCCGGGCGGGGACGAGGGCGTGGTGTACACGCAGAACATCACGGCCGTCGACGGTGGCCGGGTGTACGCCGTGCAGGGCGGGGACCAGTACAACTACATCTACCGCGGCACCCCGCCCTACCGGGTGGAGCCCTTCGCGCCGGGCGAGGAAGGCGGGCTGCCGGCCGGGCTGGAGCGGACCCCCAGCCAACTGCTGACGGCCCGTCACGAAGTGGTGCCGTTCGTGCCGCTGCCGGAGACCGGGCCGCTGGAGGCCTGGCGGGACGGCCCCGTCCTGGGGATGTCGGTGCGACTGCTGTACGCCGAGGGCGGCTCGGGCAAGACCCGGCTGGCCGCCGAGTTCGCCGCCCGCTCCGCCCGGACCGGCTGGACGGTCGCACTGGCCCGCCACCGCAATGAGACGGCCTCGGCCGGCGGCGGCGACCAGAGCCTGACCGTCCGCGCCCCCGGCCTGGTCATGATCGTCGACTACGCCGAACGCTGGCCCCTGGAAGACCTGGTCACCCTGCTGCGCCAGCACCGCGACGCCGCCCGCGACCGCCTGCGCGTCCTGCTGCTGGCCCGTCAGGCCGGCCCCTGGTGGCAGAACCTCGCCCACCAACTCGCCAAACTCGACGTCCACGACAGCGAAGCGATCCGCCTGGCGGGCCTGCCCGACGACCCCGGCACTCGCACCGCCATGTACACCGCCGCTCGCGACAGCTTCGCCCGGGCCCTCAACCACCCGAACGCGCACCACCTCTCCCCGCCCCGCGACCTCCACGACCCCGCCTTCGGCCTCACCCTCACCCTCCACATGCGCGCCCTGGTCGACGTCGACGCCGCCGTCCGCGGTCACACACCCCCCACCGGCAACGGACAAGCCGCCCTCTCCTCCTACCTCCTGGACCGCGAACAAGACCACTGGCGCTCCTTCCACCACCACGGCCGCGGCCCGCTGCGCAGCGACCCGCGCACCCTGGGCCGCGCCGTGTACGTGGCCACCCTCGCCGGCGCCCTGGCCCCCGCCGAGGCCGCCACCGCCCTGACCCGCACCGGCGCCGCCGACACCACCACCGCCGCAACGGCGCTGGCCGCCGACCACGCCCGCTGCTACCCGTCCGCCGAACCAGGCCTGCTGCTGGACCCGCTCGCCCCCGATCGCCTCGGCGAGGACTACCTCGCCCTCACCCTCCCCGGGCACGAGGACGAGTTCGGCTACCACGCCACCGATCCCTGGAGCGATACCGCCCCCGCCGCCCTGCTCGCGTCCGGGGACGAGAGCGGCGCACCGCCCGCCTGCACACGCCAGGCCCTCACCATCCTGATCGAGACCGCCCACCGCTGGCCCCACCTGACCGCCCGCCACCTCGATCCGATCCTCCGTGAGCGGCCCGATCTCGCCCTGACCGCCGGCAGCGCCGCCCTGACCCGGCTGGCCGCCCTGGAGAGCCTCGACACCGCCGTCCTGGAAGCCGTCGAGGCCCGCTTCCCCGCCGAACGCCACACCGATCTCGACGCCGGCATCGCAGCCGTCGCCGCCCGCCTGGCCGCCCACCGCCTGGCCACCACCATCACCGACCCCGCCTCCCGCGCACGGATCCACCGGAGCCTGGCGCTCCGCCAGTCCTGGGCCGGGCTGCGCGACGAGGCCGTCGCCAACGGCCGGCAGGCCGTGCTGATCTGGCGCGACCTGGTCCGGGCCGGCCCCGGCCACCACGCCGACCTCGCCGTCTCGCTGGTCAACCTCAGCGGCGACCTGTCAGCGGTGGGGCTGCGGGACGAGGCCCTGGCGGCCGCCCAGGAGGCGGTGGGCCTCCAGCGCCGGCTGGCGGCGGGCAGGCCGGCCACCCGCGAACCGGACCTCGCTCTCGCGCTGTCCCACCTCGGCGGCCTGCTGGCGAACTCGGGGCGGCGGGACGAGGGCCTGGCCGCCGCCCAGGAGGCCGTCGACATCCTGGGCCGGTGGGTCCAGTCCGACCCGGCGGCGCACTCACTCCGCTTCGTCGAGGCGCTGACCAGCCTCGGCCACCACCTGTCGCAGGCGGGGCGGCGGGAGGAGGCCCTGGCCACCACCGAGTCGACGATCGTGGTCTACCGCCGCCTGGCCGCCGACAACCCCGCGGCCAACGCACCCGGCCTCGCCGGGGTACTGACCAACCTGGCCCTCCACCTGCGGGATGTCGGGCGCCATGCGGAGGCCCTCGCCGCCGAACAGGAGGCGGCCGAGATCCGGCGCGGCCTGGCGGCCGGGAACCCCGAGGCCCACGAAGCCGACCTCGCCCTCACCCTGACCAATCTGAGCGTCTCGCTCCTGGAGGAGGGGCGCCCGGCGGAATCCTTCGCGGCCATCGAGCAGGCGGTGGAGATCCGGCGCGGCCTGGCGGCCGGGAACCCCGAAGCCCACGAAGCCGACCTCGCCCACTCCCTGACCAACCTCGGCATCTGGCTGGCGGGGGAGGGGCGCGAAGAGGAGGCCCTGGCCGCGGAACTGGAGGCGGTGGGGATCCGGCGCCGCCTGGCGGCCGGGGACCCCGAGGCCCACGAAGCCGACCTCGCCGCCTCGCTGTCCAACCTCGGCAGCCACCTGTCCGCCCTGGGGCGCCCGGCAGAGGGCCTGGCCTCCGAGGAGGAGGCGGTGGGGATCCGGCGGCGGCTGGCCGCCCGCAACGCCAGGGCCCATGAATCCGACCTCTCCCGTTCGCTGGGCAACTTCGGCGCCCAGCTGTGGCGGGCGGGACGCCCGGCGGAGGCCCTTGAGGCCGTCCGGGAAGCGGTGGAGATCCGGCGCCGCCTGGCCGCCGGGAACCCGGAGGCCTTCGCCGCCGACCTCGCCCACTCCCTGACCAACCTCGGCAAGTGGTTGACGGCGACCGGGCAGTGGAAGGAGGGCCTGGCCGCCACCGAGGAGACGGCCCACCTCTACCGCTGGCTGGCCGAGCGCAGGCCCGACCTCTTCTCCGCCAAGTTCGCCCGCGCGCTGTCCGACGTCGGTGCCGGGCTGTTGCGGGCGAAGCTGCTGCTGGAGGCCATGGTCACCCTGGAGGAGGCGCTCGGCCTCTACCGCCACCTGGCCGCGGCCGACCCCGACGTCCACGAACCCGGCCTCGCCCGCACGCTGTCCCGCCTCGGCGCCGGGCTGATCAAGGCGGGAGGGGAGGAGCACGCCCTCCCGCTCCTCGCCCAGGCGGTCGACATCCGGCACCGCCTGGTCATGGAGGTCTCCGGGATGTTCGAGCCCGACCTCGCCGACGCGCTGTTCGACTTCGCCTCCTGCCTCACCCGGATGGGACGGCGCGCGCCGGGCCTGGCCGCCGCCGCCGAAGCGGTCCGCCACTACCGCGGACCGGCCCTGGACGACCCCGCGACCTTCGGGCCCAAGCTCGCCGACGCGCTGTCCGGCTTCGCGGGCTTCCTGTCCGAAGCGGGGCGGCGGGCGGAGTCCCGGGCCGCCGCACAGGAGGCCGCGGAGCTCCGGCGCCAACTGCGCAAGGCCGGCGCACCCCGCCCGGCCGGCCCGCCGTCGGGCCTCGGCGCCCTCCTGTCGAGCATCGGGAGGCAGGCCCGTACGGCGTTCCGGCCCCGCCGCGAGGAGCCGCGGCGGAGCGTACCCCGGGAGTCGCGGACGTTCGCCGTCGAACTTCCGGACGGGACGCGGTTGGACCTCGTCGCACCTGGAGCCGCCACCGCCGGCCCGGAGCCCCGGACGCGCGCCACCAGCCTCCCCGACAGCCCCCGGACGGACCTCACCACCCACCTCCCCGACCGGCCCCGGACGGACCTCACCACCCCGGGGAACCCCGACGCCCGGCAGGAGGACACCAGCCCCATCACCGAACCGCAGGCGCAGACGTTCACCGTCGAACTCCCGCAAGGGATACTGGAGATCAGCATCGGGGAGGATGCCGGCACCAGCGAGAACGCGGAGAGGTTCGCCGTCGACCTCCCGAACGGGACGAAGCTGAACGTCGTCGTCGAGGAGGTCGTCGACGAGCCGCAGGTGGACGCCGGCGCCGTCATCGAGGTGGCGCACCAGGTCTACCGGCTGCTGGCCAGGACCGAGCCGCCCGCTTCCGAGCCGGAGCTCGCCGCCGAGCTGTCCGACCTCGGCATCCGGTCGGGGCAGCTGGGGTGGTACCAGGAGGCGCTGATGGCCACCGAACAGGCGGTGATGGTCCGGCGCCTGCTGGCCATGGCCGACCCGGCCGCGTTCGGGGACGACCTGGCCGCCTCGCTGTTCGACTTCGGCGCCCTGATGTGGGAGGCGGGGCTGTGGGAGGAGGCCCTGGTCCCGACCGAGGAGGCGGTGCGGATCAGGCGCCCGCTGGCCGGGGCCGACCCGGCCGTGTACGGGCCCGGCCTGGCCGTTTCACTGGCCAACCTGGCCCGCTACCTGCGGCGGGCCGGGCGGCGGGAGGAGTGCCTGGCCGCCGCCCGGGAGGCGGTGGAGGTCCGGCGCCGGCTGTCCGAGGACGACCCCGCCCACCGACCCGGCCTGGCCGCCTCACTGCTCGATCTCGCCCACCACCTGTCCGAGCTCGGCCTGCGGGAGGAGGCCCTGGCCCCGGCCGAGGAGGCGGTGCGGATCCGGCGCGAACTGGCCGAGGACGACCCCGCCCGGCAGTTCCGCCTCTCCCTCGCGCTGCACGAACTCAGCGACCTCCGCGCGGAGGCGGAACTGCGGCAGGAGTCGCTGACCGCGGTCCGGGAGGCGGTGGAGATCCAGCGCCGACTGGCCGAGGACGATCCCGCCGCCTACGCGCCCGCTCTCAGTGACTCGCTGATCGACCTGGCCATCGACCTGTTGGACGCGGAACGGTTCGAGGAGGGCCTGGCCGCTGCTGGGGAGGCGGTGGGAATCGGGCGCGAGCTGGCCGAGGACGACCCCGGCTCCCACCGGCCCCGGCTCGCCCTCCTTCTCTACAACCTGGTCCCGCACCTGTCGAAGGCGGGACGGCGCACGGAGTCCCTGGCCGCCTTCGAGGAGGCGGTCGGCATCCACCGGCGGCTGACGGCGAACCAGCTGGTCGCCCACGGACCCCGCCTCGCCGACACGCTGCTCGCTCTCTCCCGTCACCTGTCCAAGGTCGGCCTGCGGGAGGAGGCGCTGGCCGCCGCCGGGGAGGCGGTCGACGCCTACCGCCTGCTGGCCGCGCACAACCTGGCCGCCTTCGCGCCCAGTCTTGCCGCGGCCCTGTCGGACTTCGCCGTCGACCTGTTCGGGGCGGGACGGTTCGAGGAGGCCCTGGCCGCCGCCGGGGAGGCGGTGGGGATCGGGCGCGAGCTGGCCGAGGACGACCCCGGCTCCCACCGGCCCCGGCTCGCCCTCCTCCTCTACAACCTCGTCCCGCACCTGTCGAAGGCGGGACGGCGGGAGGAAGCCCTGGCCGCCGCCGGGGAGGCGGTCGACGCCTACCGCCTGCCGGCGGCGAACGAGCCCTCCGAGTACGCGCCACCACTCGCCCGCGCGCTGGACCGGCTCGGCACGCTCCTGACGGAAGCGGGGCGGCCCACGGAGGCGGCGGCCGCCTCCGGGGAGGCGGCCCGGCTCCGGCGCTCGCGCTGAACAACCGATGCCCCGGCGAATCGCGCCCGGCGAACCGCCCAGCGCAGCGCCGCCGCGACCGGGCGGCCGAACCAGCGGGTGAGGGTCCCGGTGAGGCACGGGTGTCGGCGTGGCGGCCGGTGGTGGACGGAGGGCGTAGCCGTCGGGGCGGATCAGGACGGCGTCGGTGGGTGTGGAGGAGGAGTACTTTGTCGTGGACCGCGCCGGCCGGGCCGTGACGGCCGTCGGTCCGCGGCTGTCCGCCCACGCCGTAGGCGCGCTGGGGGATCTGGGGTCCGGCGAATTCGCCGACCGCCAGGTCGAGTTACGGACGCCGCCGTGCGCCGATCTCGCCGTTTGCTCCCTGCAAGGCCACGTGTACTTGCCCGACCGCGAGGTGGCCGCCCTCGTCGGCAACCATCTGCGCCTGTGGTACTGCGGCTGAGCTTCCCCTCTCTCGGGCCGCTTCCGTGGGTCGGCGCCTTCGACGACGACCGGCACACCGCCGTCGCGATGGCGGAGGTCGGCGGGAGTTCCTTGGCCGACCTGCCGTTCTGGGACACCCGTCTGCACCCGCGCCTGCCGACCGTGGAAAGTGCGATGCATGGATGTTCCGGCCGATGCCTTGGACTCGGTGGCCCTGGCGGCCATCGTTCGCGGCTGGGCGGTGACCTCCGCCCGACAGGCGGAGCACGGCGACAAGGGCCCACGCCTCGGCAGCGAGCTCCTGCGCGGCTCGTACTGGTATGCGACCCGCGACGGCTGGCCTGACCACCCCGCCGGGGTCATTCGCACGGCGGACCCTCCGGGGGCGCGCCCCCGGCACACGTGCCAGCGTGGAAGAAGAAGCCGGAAGGGCATGCGGTTCCCTGCCCACGGACGCCCGCGACCGCCTGGAGATTCCGATGGTCGACAACCCGGGGCAGCCCGGACAGCCGCCCGAGCACGGAGGTCGGGTGCGCCGTGACGGATACGCCCGCCTGAACGCCGCCGACCTCGGCATCGACACAGCGGCACTGGCCGAGGACTTCGCCCGGCTCGCCGACACCTACCAGGACCTGCCTCCGGATCCGTACGCCCGTGAGACCCGCCGCTTCCGCCGCTACTCGCACGCCGTGTACTTGCCCTGGACCGGCGAGCTCTCCTACATCCCCGGCGCGCCCGACGAGGAGTTCGGCAGCGTCACGGAGTACTGGCAGGACGAGCACAACCCCGAGTACCCGCGGATGCGGCGCCGACTTCCCGACATCCCGGAAGCCCTGCACGGCAACCGGCTGCTCGACATCCTCGTCCGTGCCGACCTCGACCGTGCCCTGTGGCTGGAGGATCTGCACCGCGTACCGGTCTACGTCGGGATCCATCTGATCTCCCTCGCCGTCCACGACCGGGCGCAGGTGGCGGTCTCCTCGCCGAACTGCCTCCACCAGGACGGCGGTTCGCCGGCCACCTTCACCTTCGCCCACCTGGTCGGCCGATGGAACGTCAAGGGCGGCGAGAACGTCATCGCCACCCCGGAGAGCGCCGGTCGGACGCCCGACACACTTCCCTCGGAGGCGATCCATGACCGCTTCGTGCTGACCGAGCCGCTGGACGGCTACGGAGTTCATGACCGGCGCGTCAGCCACTACGTCGGCCCGGTCCACCTCGGCGACGGCGGGAGCGACGGGCGCCGCGACATCCTGATCGTCGGCATCGCCCCCTACACCCCCGGGCTGTAGCCGGAGGCAGACGGCCCGCGCTGGACGACCTCGCAGCGCAGGACAGTGGCGCCGGCCTCCGGCCCGCGAATCGGAGCCGTAGGAACCGCCGGCCGAGCAGCCAGGTCCGATCATCGGAGAATCCGGCGTTGTGCTCGGCGAACGGGTGGTCCGCCACGACGCACCGGGCTCAGCTGCCGCCCGGCCGCTACAGGTGGGGCGCTCGCCGCGCCAGCGCGCGGTGCCGACGACCGGGGCGGGGTCGTGCGCATTCCTGCGACCGGCCTCAACCGCAGGCTCCAATGTCTGTGGTCCGTGGTCCGTGGTGCGGGGAGGCGAGCGATCCTGTGGCGGTGGCTTTCTTCGATCATGAAAGGGTCTCAGCGGCCTGCGGGGACCTGCCCGGTGCGGCGGCCGAAGTCGGCGACCGGTGGCCGGCCGCGCCAGGGGCCGGGCGAGGTGGTGACGTCGAGCAGGTGCCGCGGGTGCGGGTCGAATGCGCGGGGCGAGGATCACCGCGGCCCGCTCGCCGCCGCCTTGGCCGCGGCCGCCCTCGCCCTGGGCGCGAGACGTCACGCCGCGCGGTGGCTGCCACCCGCTGAGTCGGGCGGATGAGGAGCGGTTCCCCCGCCCGGGGGAGCTGGTCCCTCCCTGCGGTGGAGGCCGCGACCGGGGGTGAGCCGGGAGATTGGAGGCAGTCGGGAAACAGCCCGATTCCCTTCTCCCCGTTGAGGATTGACCATGCAAAAGCTCACCACCGCCATCGCGCTCACCACCGCGGCCGTGGCCCTCGCGGCCGGGACGGCCGGCGGCGCCGCGGCCGCGCCGGCCGCTTCCCCACCGGCCCGGGGCCTCGCGCTGCACAGCTGGACCCTGCTCAACGAGCACGGCCCGGGCCCCAACCCCGGCGAGCGGCTCACTGCGCAGGTCAGCGCCCGTACGGTCGACGGCCGCTCCTGGGGGCACGTCGTGGTGCAGCACGTGTTCGAGAAGAGCGGCACGACGCGGGCCGAGTTCGACGTCGACTGCCTGACCGTCGACGGGAACGGCGCCATCATCGTGACCGGGCCGATCTCGCAGATCGTGATCACCCCGCTCGTGGGCGAGCCGTACCTCTTCGAGGAGGGCCGGCACCCTGAGGCCGGTCTCACGTTCTACCCGACCGACGAACAGGGCGAGCGCCGGGTCGGCTTCAACCGGACTGATCCCCAGATGCACTCCGAAGTGGCCAAATGCGGCGCGGTTCCGGCCGGCTTCTGGCTCATCGAGGGCGGGACCTTCCTGCGCCGCCAGGGGCGCGTCCCGATGACCGGCAACCCATCTGTGTCTCGTGATCTTTCGTACTAGATGATCACGGTATACGTGGTCCGGAAGCCGCCGGGAACCGGAGCCCGCGGTGGCCCTGACCGCGGGCACGCCCCGTCGGGGGTTCGACGGTCGGGGTGTCAGTGCCAGGGAGGTCAGCCGGTGCTCTCGGCCCACAGGCCGAGAGCACGGTGGTCGGTCATGCCGATGCCGCCCTGGGTACAGAACCGGGGGGGGGCGGCCATTGGTGAACGTGCCGCTGGTGACGACGGCGGTGAGGCCGCAGCCGTGAATGTCGTGGTAGGCGCCGTTGACCTTCTGAACGTCCTGCGAGCCGATACTCGAAGGCCTTCGGCCCGTAGGGGTGACGGGTCACGTCGGCGCCGCAGGCCGCAGAGCCACGGTGGCCACGCCGAGACGGCCTCCAACGCGACAACGACCTCACGGCGGACGGCCGGCATGCCGCGACCGGCCGGCATGAGAGGCGCCGGTGCTCAGCCGTGCAGCGGGTGTTGCCAGACCCGACAATCTCCGCAGGATGCCCCGGTACGCTGGGCCGGTGCTGCTCCCCGCCGTCCCGCGCACCCCGCTGGGCTTCGCCCGTCAGCCGGCGATCGACACTCCATTCGGCCCGTTGGCCTTCACCACGACCATCGGGAACACCGGCCTTCCGCTGCTGCCCGATGCGCACTTCGAGCTGCCGGGCGGCCGCACGCTCGCACGCTGGGTCACCCCGGTGGCCCGTGTCGAACTGCTGCTGACCCCGTACGATCCCGAGCTCGACCCCGGAGTCTGGGGGCCGCTCACCGACTGCCGCGCGGCGGTCTGGCGGATCGACGTCCTTGCGCCGATCGGGCGGCTGCGGTTCTCTGCGGGGCTTCCGTTGCGGCTTCCGGAGGGTGCCGACGCGGGATGGGACGGCGGGCAGGCGCTGGCGGCGATCACGGTGGAGGACGAGAGAACCCGGCTCACCGTCGGAGGAAACGACGAGGAGGCGATCTGCTGGGCGGCCGATTCGGGCGAGGTGCCTCAGCGATGGGCCGCACTGATCGACGGGGTGGACGGCCGTGCGTCGAGCACATGGGGCGTGGACTTCGGCCACAACCACGGTCTGGCGTGGACGCTGCCTCCGCTGGAAGTCGGCGACCACTGTGAACTCCCGGTGGTGGCCGCCTGGGCCCCGGCTACGGACGAAAGCGCGAACACCTGGTATGCCGTCATGCCGTCGCCATCGGTCCTCCTGCGTCAGGTCACCGCCCGGCTGACGAAGCGGTCCCGCACGCCGGAAGCCGACTGATCGGAAGCGTCAGCGAGCGCCGCTGTACCCGACCCGGGTGCCGCGCCGGCCTCACCCGCTCGGTCAGCAGCACCTTGCGCATGCTTCGCCGGCCCGGCGTCCTGCTCGGTGACCACCGGGCCCGTCCGATCGAAGCCGGGCGTGAGGGGCGACACCAGCCGGCCGCATTCCCGAGAGATTCAAAGGTTCGGGACTGGCGGCCCCAGGCGTCCGGATGGCGCAGGTGTCGGCCGCGCGGGTCAGCCGAGTCGAGCCGCGATCAGCCGTGCGCACTCCACGGACGCGGCGCCGGCCGTGTCCACCTCCAGGTCGTAGTGCACGCCCTGGTGGACGGCCTCGGCCTGGGCCTCTGCCATCCCCGTGACCCGGTCACCCCGCATGACCTCGCGCCACACCGCGACCTCGGCCTCGCACCGCACACCGACCCAGAGCACTTCGAGGCCCGCCAGGGCCCGCTGCCACCGCTGCTGGGAGGCAGGGCCGCCGAGGAAGACCTCGTCCACGATCACCCGTGCCCCGGCGCGGGCCATGGCCGCGATCCCCGCCATCCAGGCGTCCTCCAGCTCCCGGAAGCCGTCCCCCACCGACACCGAGCCGTCCGTGCCGATGTCGATCCCCTCCTCCGAGGCGACGACGGACGGGGGCATGCCCTGGATCAGCGTGTCCACCCCGAACGTCAGCCAAGGGTCCGGCAGGACGGCCTGGAGGCAGCGGGCCACCCCGGTCTTCCCCGAACTGGAACCGCCATTGAGAATGATCACTTGAGTCGCCATCGCGCCACTCTAAGGTGGTCCGGGGACCAATCCGACATCTTTTCTGACGAACCGGCACAGCACGGTGTGGGGTAGGCAGATTTCAGGCGCAGGACTCCGGGAACCGTCCCCACGATCTTCGGCCCCGGTCCCGCGCCCCTGCCCGAGCACGCTGTTGACGAGCGGCCCGCCGCCTGCCCCGCACCGACCGCTCCGGCCCGGCCACCCTTCGCCGACCACACCGCCCACGAGGAACGGCGCCGCCACATGCACGAGGCCGACCTCGTCCGACGGACCGCGCTCGAAGACACCCCGGCCGCCGACACCGCGCAGCCCGGCTGCCCCCCAATGCGTGACTACGGCAGGAGGACGATGGAGTTGATCGGCGTGAAGTCGATCGCGGGGTATTCACCCTTGTTGCGGTACGTGATCGAGCAGTCCGTGCCGTCGTAGCCGTAGCAGAACTTGAGGCCCGCGCCGCCGGTCTGGCTGTTGACGAGTATGTGGTACCCGGTGACGTTGTCGAGGTTGTGGGCGCCGTAGCTGTAGAAGATGTTCTTGCTCAGGATGTCTCCGCCGAACTCGCGGATACAGACCGCTCCGCTCGGGCACGGCGTCGCCGCCGCGGCGCCGGGGGCTGCGGCGATCCCCGTTCCCACGGCGAGCGACAGGGTGATCATGGCCATCCCGATCTTGCGCATGCTTCTTCCTCATCTCTCTCGGACGGTTCCGCTGGACATCGGTGCCGTTCACGCCGCCCCGGCTGCGCGACCCGTGCAGGCATCCGGGATGCCGGATCGGTGGTCGAACCGGACGGAGGACCGGCCGTCGGTGTCCGCGGTGGGGCGGAGCGGTCGGTACGGCAGCCGTGCGGACACACACAGCCTGTCGATTGACATGGCCACTAACAAGTGAGGGGAGGGAGGATGGCCGGTACGCCACCCTCCATGGCTGACCCAGCAGGCGGGCGCGTTCCGCCGGCGTCCAGGGCCGCGTGATGTCGGCAGGCGTCGACGTCGGCGTCGGCGGAGACCACCTGACCGAGCGGCCAACAGGAACTGTCACATCCCGCGTATAGAGTCCACCCGGAACTCGCAGGTCGCCGCTGAAGGAGCACAGGTGCCGAGAACAACCCCGCCCCGACCTGTGGACATCGCGTCCCTGTTCCCGGAGCTGGCACCGCTGGCCCGGCAAGCCGTCCGCCTGCACCCGCGTGCCGGCGTGCCGTCCGTCCGCGACAGCTCCGTCGGCGGGCCGCTCCTGTGGCCGTCCGACGAGCCGTGGCCGACCTGCGCGCAGGAGCACCACCACTGGGAGCCGCCCGTCTCGCTCGACGACGTCCGCCGAAGGCGGGCGCTGCTCGAAGCCGCCTGGCTCCGCCACCGCGAGTCGGGGGAGGATTTCCTCACCCCCGACGAGCGCGCGTACCTCGACCAGCTCCAGACCGGACACCCGCCTCGCACCGAGCCGAACGCCCTGCTGCCGGTCGCCCAGCTCTACCTCCGCGACGTTCCCGGTCTCACCGGCCCCGAGGGAGCCGACCTCCTGCAGGTCCTGTGGTGCCCCGTCGAGCACGACGGCGAAGGGCTTCCTGCGGCCCGCCTCGTCTGGCGGAACGCCGCGAGCGTCGGCGAGCTGCTCACCGCTCCTCCTGGGTCTGCCGACGTCGAGCACTACGGCAACTACGTTCCCGAACCGTGCGTCCTGCACCCCGAGGTCGTCACCGAGTACCCGGCGCCGCACGAACTGCCGAAGGAGCTCGCCGACCGCCTCTCCGACTGGGGGCAGGAGCAGAAGGAGAACGCGGAAGAAGGCCCCGGTGGCGCCTACTACCAGTACGAGCTCTCGGTCGCCCCCGGCTGGAAGACCGGCGGCTGGGGCCCGTGGAGCTTCTGCGACCCCTCGCCCATGCCCTGCCCGACCTGCGGGACCGAGTACCGGCCGCTGCTCACCGTCAGCAGCGGGGAGTGGAACGGCGGAAGCGGCAGCTGGATTCCCCTCGAAGACCGCGTCCCCTCGGAGCGCATCGGACTTCGCATGCCCTCGGATCCGCCGATGGTGCAGATCGGCAGGGGATACAACATGCAGATCTACATCTGCCCGACGTCGTTCGACCATCCGCATCTCGAAGTCATGCAGTGAGTCGTTCACCCGGTCGTGCACCGGGTGTGCCGACCGCCGCCGCAGAAGGCCGAGGACGTCGTGCTGCAACCGGCCGTCCCGGCCTCGCGGGCTGACCCCGGCGTCGGGACACGGCGACACGGACGGCTGCCCGGTTCGAGGCCGTCCTCGCGCGGCCCCTGGTCCGCTGCGAGTGGTTGCACGAGGGGAAGGTCGACGCCCTCCGTCACGAGTACGCCGACAACGGGCGGGGCCTCGATGACGGCTTCGGGACGCCCGCTCGCCCCGCCCGAGCTGCGAGATCGCTCGGCGGCCGGCGGCGTGGACGGCGGCCGTGGCCGGATCGATCGCGCTTGCCCGGGCGGACCCGACCGGGCCGTCCACGTCGGAGGCGTGAGGACCGCGCCGCAGTGACGGGACGACTAGGGTGGGCTCGTGGGCCCGGACACCACACTCCTTGAGCGCATCGAGACCCGGTGGAGGGAAAGCCGTGAGAATCAACCTGACCAGCGTCTTCGTCGACGATCAGGCGAAGGCCCTGCGCTTCTACACCGAGGTGCTCGGTTTCGTGCTCAAGCACGACGTCCCGCTCGGCGGTCCCCGGTGGCTGACCGTGGTCTCGCCCGAGCAGCCCGACGGCACGGAACTCCTGCTGGAGCCCGACAGCCACCCCGCCGTCGGCCCGTACAAGAAGGCACTCGTCGGCGACGGCATCCCCGCCGCGTCCTTCGCCGTGGACGACGTGCACGCCGAGTTCGAGCGACTGCGCGCACTCGGCGTGCACTTCACCCAGGAGCCGACCGAGATGGGCCCGGTCACCACGGCCGTCCTGGACGACACCTGCGGCAACCTCATCCAACTCGCCCACCAGCACTGAGCGCGGTACTACCAGTAGGTGGCCGGCCCCGTGAGGGTCCAGCCGGTGTCGGTGGGTTTGATCCAGAAGCCGAGGGCGACGTCGAGGGTGCGGGCCCCGTGGGTGATCTCGATGCTGACGTGGCTGGTGGTGTGGCCCCACCGGAAGGCGGCGAGGTGGAGCTCGCCGAGCCAGGACAGATCCTGTCCCCATCGGCCGGCGGTGGGGCTGTCGTCGGTGTGGGTGGCGGTCCACAGTGCGGTGAGCACGTGCCGGGTCGGGTGGTCGTCGACGAACTGCTCGACGTCGGGGATCCTGCCGGTGCGGAGCAGGTGGAAGTAGTGGCGGACGACCGCTTCGATGTCGCCCGGGGTGGGCTGTTCTGTCCAGGTGGTCACGGCGGGATCCTAGGGAGTGCGGGGAGTGCCGTGCGGCCGGCGGCCGGCGGGCGGAGGTACTCCGGATGCGCTGCCGCCGGCCGAATGCGGTTGCGGGTGGGGTGGGGTGTCTGGGACGGTGCGGGTGTCGCCGGTCTGAGGGGGGCTGTGGGTGACGATCTTCTTCTATGGTGCGGATGACGTTCCGTACGGATGTTTCTCGAATTTCTCCGCGCACGCGTTGGAGCTCGACGGGTCGGTGTGGCCGACGTCGGAGCACTATTTCCAGGCGCAGAAGTTCGCCGGTACCCGCCATGCGGATCTGATCCGTCGGGCCCGTACGCCGCTGCGTGCGGCGGAGTTGGGCCGTGATCCGTCGCGACCGCTGCGGCGTGACTGGGAGCGCGTCAAGGACGAGGTGATGCGCCGCGCGGTGGGGGCCAAGTTCCGGGCGCACGCGGACATTCGTGCGGTCCTGCTGTCCACCGGTGACGAGGAGATCGTCGAGGACACCGGTACCGATCACTACTGGGGGCGCGGAAGGACCGGCTCGGGACGCAACATGCTCGGGCGGATCCTGATGAGCACCCGCCGCCAACTCCGCGCCGAGGCCCACCACGGCCGCGGCCGTTCCGGCCAGCCCCGGTCCGACGGGGCTGGTGACGGGCGGTGACGGCGAGGGGGGAGTACTGCCGGGCGCTGTCCGCCCCGCTCGTGCGAGGATGCTCGGCATGTCCGCTCGTGCACTGGGCTTCGGCGCAACTGCGGAAGCCTACGAAAGGTTCCGGCCCGGGTATCCCACGGAGCTGTTCGACCTGGTGATGAGGTACGCGGGCCGGCCGGTCCGGACGGCCCTGGAGATCGGTGCGGGGACGGGCAAAGCAACCCGCCTGTTCGCCGGCCGTGGGGTCGCGGTCACGGCGACGGAGCCCGACGCTGCCATGGTCGCCGAGCTGAACAAGACTGTGCCCGCGAACGTGACGACCGTCCGCGCCGCGTTCGAGGACCTGCGGCCGGGCGAGACCTACGGGCTGGTCTTCGCGGCGGCCGCCCTGCACTGGACGCGCCCGGCGGGCCGGTGGCCGAGAGCGGCCGCGCTGCTGGAACCGGGGGGCGTGTTCGCCTCCTTCGGCGGCCAGGTGCGGCCGGCCGACCCGGCCCTGGAGGAGTCCGTGCGGGCGGCGCGGGCGCCGTACCTGGAGAACGACGAGGTGCCGTCTCCCGACGGGACTGCTCCTGATGAGGAAATGCAGTGGCCGGGAACGGAGTTGCAGCAGTCCCCGCTGTTCCGCGACGTGCGGCAGGCCGTCGTCGAACGGCGCTTGACGATGAGCGCTGCGGACTACGTCGGCTACCTGTCGACCGTCTCGGCGTACCTCCAGCTGCCGCGATCGCGGCGGGAGCAGGCGTACGACGCGATCACGCGGGTCCTTCCCGGGACGGTCGAGATTGCCGCCGACATCACCGTCCATCTCGCGCGTCGACGATCCCGGTAGGGACGACACCCCCTCGGGTCACGGCGACCCCGACGCTCCTCCCGGCGGGGGAGTCGACCGCCAAGACCCGGTCGAGAGCGTGCGGCACCCGGCCTGACCGGGTGGAGACGCGGGTGGTAGGAACACACAGTGACGTTCTACGAGGACATGAGCCCCTACAGCTACTGGAACGGTGGAGACTGCTTCACCGACATGACCACGGGCTACCGGTTTCTGACGTTCGAGCCCCCGTACGAGCGTCTGAACGTCGGCTGGTTGTCGGGCGACGAACCATGGGCCAGGGGCGTGGCGCCGGCGGGCTTCATCGAGAGGCTTGAGGCCGTCCTTGCCGTGCAGGCCGTCAACGAGATGCTGGGCCTTCACGAGTGCGAGCTCTGCCCGCCCTCGGACGAGGAGCCGCCCGAGTCGTACAAGCCGCGGCCGGGACATCGGCGAAGCAGCGTCGGCACGGGCGAGATCCGTGTCCCGGACCGGCCGGGAAGGGCGTTCGCCGCTCCGACACTCATCGGACACTACGTCATCGACCACGGATACAGGCCGCCCACGCCCTTCGTCGAGGCGGTGCTCGCGTTCGATCCGCGCGGTCACGCGCCCGCAGGCCACCCGTGGGTCCACTTCCCCTGGGTCCCCGAAGGCGCGACCCACTACGACGCTTCGGTCGAGTGACCCGTCACCTGCCGTGCCCGGCCCGGACACGCGCCGGCCTCCGGTCCCGGCAGGTCGGCGGGTTGTCCGGCGGTGTGGTCGGAGGGCCGTCGTGGTGGTGTCGTGGTGATGGCCCGGTCCAGGGGTCCTGCCGGCGGCTTCCGGTGGGGGTGACGGGGTCAGGCGCGGCGGCGGTCGCTGTCGTCGCGGAGCCGGGTGGTGCGGTCGGTGAGGGCGTCGAGGCGCGTGGCCAGGTCGCTCTGGCCGGTGTCGAGGTGGGGGCGGATGGCGGCGAGGGGCTCTATGAGGTCGGCGGGGTCGGTGGCGCCGAGGGCGGCGGTCAGCGCGGCCTGGGCGGGGTGGGCGACGGGGTCGAGTGCGGTCGTGCTGATCCGGGCGGCGAGGATGCGTAGCTCGGCGGCGTTGTCGCGGGCCCAGGCGGTGACCGTCCGGTCGGCGGCGCGCCGGTCGCGGACGGCTTTCACGCGTTCCGCGCCGGTGCCCGGCTGCGTCGTGCCGCCGGCGGGCTTGAGGCGCAGGTAGCGGTTCTCGGCGGCCTGGCGGCTGGCGACGCCCATGGGCCGGGCGAGGTCGGCCCAGGTGGCGCCGGCCTCACGGGCGCTCTCCACCAGACCGGCTTCCCAGCCGGCGAGCTGGGCGCGCAGCTCGCGCAGCAGCATCACGGCGGCCAGGGCCCGCTCGGGGCCCTCCTGCCCGCCCGGGGCGACCGGGGGCTGCGACGCGGGGTTCTCGGCGCTGCGGACGGCGTCGTCGATGGCGGCCAGCGCCGCCGCGGCCGCCAGGAACGAGGCGGGTCCGGCCGGCCGGGGAGCGTCGGGGGCGCCGTTGCGGGGCTTCTCACTCATGACGTCACTCTATCGGCGACTCCAGGACTTGTCATCGGATGGATGACGCGCTAGAAAGGTGTCAGGTGAAGCGCACTGGCACCCATTCGATCAGTGGAGGTGTTTCGCGATGCTGCTGCGCACTGACCCGTTCCGCGAGCTGGACCGCCTGACCCAGCAGTTCCTGGGCAGCACGGGGACCTGGTCGCGTCCGGCTCCGATGCCGCTGGACGCCTACCGGGCCGGCGACGAGTACGTGATCTGCTTCGACCTGCCCGGGGTGGACCCGGAGGCGATCGACATCGATGTCGAGCGGAACATGGTGACCGTCAAGGCCGAGCGTCGCCCGCGCCAGGAAGGCGAGGGCGTGAAGTGGGAGCTGTCCGAGCGCCCGCTCGGCGTGTTCTCCCGCCAGGTCATGCTCTCCGACACCCTCGACCCCGCCGGGATCACCGCCGACTACGACGCCGGCGTGCTGACCCTGAAGATCCCGGTCGCCGAGAAGGCCAAGCCCCGCAAGGTCGCGATCAGCCACAGCGGCGACCGCAAGCAGATCCAGGCCTGACCGGCCCCGCTGCCGTTCCGGCCGCCCCCGATCGCTCCCCCCTCGATCAGCGGGGCGGCCGGAACACCCCAGCCCGCGGGCACCCCTCGCACCGGTCCTGGGAACGGAGGGAGAAGTGCGGTGACTCTTCGATGGGAGGCGTTCCTGGACGAGGTCCGGGAGCGCGGCGAGTACGACACCCCGCAGGAGGCGGAGCGCGCCGCCCGGGTCGTCCTGGCCCTGCTCGGCGCCCATCTGGCCGGCAAGGTGCGCGCGGAACTGGCCGCCCGTCTGCCGGAGACCATGGCCCTGATCCTGCTCAACCCCTTGCAGGCCGCCGAGCCGCTCGGCCCGGAGCGCTTCGTGCGCGCCACCGCGGCCTGGATCGAGGGCGCCACCGAAGCCACGGCGCTGTGGGACATCGGCGCCGTCCTGTCCACGGTGGCCGACGCCGCCGGGGACGACCTCACCGGGCGCGTCCTGCTCCAGCTGCCGCCCGGCTACGACCTGCTGTTCGGCCGCCCGACCGCAGGGACACGACCCTGACCACCCCACGCCGCCGGCCTTCCGGCGGCCGGCCCCCGGAAGGCCCCACGGCCATGACCCGCTACCGCCACCTCCTCCGGCAGGTCCGCAACCTGGGCCGCTACCCCGCCGACGAGGAAGCCGAACGCGTCCTCACCGCCGTCCTGGCGCTCCTCGGCTCCCAGCTCACCGGCGACGAACGCTGCGACCTCGCCGCAGCCCTGCCCGAACGCGCCCGCGCCGTCCTCGCCGCCCAGATCCCCCTCCCGGCACCGGTGACCGCCCCCGCCTTCGTCGAGGGCCTCGCCCAATCCCTGGGCACCAGCCTCACCGCCGCCCGCTGGGACGCCTCCTCCGTCCTCTCCGCCCTCGCCACCCTCGCCGACGACCACCTCACCGACCGCCTCCTCGCCCACCTGCCCCGCGGCTACGCCCTGTTGTTCGGCCGCGCGGACCTGGTTGCCGTGGCCTGAAGCGGCGGCTTCGGCCGCTGGAGATCACCGGCGCCTGTGCCACCGAGGCGCACCGGTGCGCCGTCAGCGGCCCGCGGTGGTGGGTCGTCATGGCCGGGTTGCGTCGCAGGGATGCAGGCATCGGCGGCCCAGCGGGGCGGCGAGGGTGGCGCGGTGTTGCCCCGGTGTTGCCCCGGTGCGTGGAGCGCTACGCGAGTGGCTGCGGGGGGCGGAGGGTGGGGACGGCTTGCTGGAGGGTGGTGGCGAGGTGGAAGAGGGTGGGTTCGTGGTGGTGGGGGGCGATGAGCTGGAGGCCGATGGGCAGGCCGGTGGGGTCGAGGGCGATGGGGAGGGTGAGGGCGGGCTGGCCGGTGAGGTTGGCGGGGGCGGTGAGGCGGAGGTAGGCGTTGGTGACGGTCTCGGTGGTGGAGTCCGGCCAGTGGACGTCGGATTGGGTGCGGGGGGTGGCGGTGAGGGGGACGGTGGGGGTGGCGAGGACGTCGACGTGGCTGAAGAGGTGGCGCCAGGTGCGGTTGATGAGGGTGCGGGCTCGCTGGGCGACCAGGTGGTCGACGGCGGGGAGGAGGCGCCCGGCTTCGAGGAGGGTGCGGACGTCGTCGCCGTAGAGGTCGGGGGTGTGGCGAAGGTGGTGCTCGTGGGCGGCGGCGGCTTCGGGGGCCATGAGACCCCACAGCGTGGGCAGGAGGTGGTCGGCGAGGGGGGTGTCGATCTCGACGGTGCGGGCGCCGAGGGCGGTGAGGTGGTCGATGGTGGTGCGGACGGCCTTGTCGACGTCCGGGGTGATGCGGTCGAAGAAGTACGTGCGGGGGATGCCCACGCGCAGGCCGCGGAGGTCGTGGGGGCGGGTGATGTCGGCGGGTGGTGGTGGAGTGTGGGTGGCCGGGTCGTGGGGGTCCTGGCCGGTGAGGGCGTCGAGGACGAGGGCGGCGTCGTGGGCGGTGCGGGTGATGGGGCCCGGGTGGTCGAGGGACCACGCCAGGGGAGCGATGCCGTGGCAGGAGAGAAGGCCGTAGGTGGGTTTGAGGCCGACGACGCCGTTGAGCGCGGCGGGTACCCGGACGGAGCCGGCGGTGTCGGTGCCGAGGGCGAAGAGCGCGGATCCGGTGGCGACGGCGACGGCGGATCCGCCGCTGGATCCGCCGGCGACGCGGTCGGGGTGCCAGGGGTTGCCGGTCTGGGGGGTGGTGAGGCCGTAGGCGAACTCGTGGGTGTGGGTCTTGCCGACGAGGACGGCACCTGCGGCGGTGAGGCGGGCGGCGAGGGTGGCATCGCGGGTGGGCACGCGGTCGGCCCATTGGCGGGAGCTGGCGGTGGTGCGGATGCCCGCGGTGTCGATGTTGTCCTTGAGGGCGTAGGGGATGCCGTGCAGGGGGCCGCGGTGCCGGCCGGCGAGCAGCTCGCGTTCGGCGCGTGCGGCTGCGGCGCGGGCGGCGTCGGCGGTGACGGTGACGTACGCGTTGAGGCGGGGTTGGGTGGCTTCGAGGCGTTCCAGGACCGATTCGGTCAGCTCGACGGGTGACAGCCGGCGGGCGGCGATGGCCGCGGCGGCGTCGGCGACGGTGAGGTCACTGGGCCGCATCGGCGTGTTCCGCGGGTGCGGCGGGGCTGGCGGATGGGATGGGTGTGGTGCGGTAGACCGCGGCGGGGGTGATGCCGGCGAGGTCGAGTTCGTGCAGGGTGGCGATCTCGGCATGCATGTGGTGGGCGAGGGCGACTGCGTCGGGCGGGGGTTGCGGGGTGGGGGGCATGGGCGTGTTCCTTTCGGGGACGAAAGGGGCCCGACGGTCCTGTGTGGGTGGGCAGGACCGTCGGGTGTTTAGGTGTGTGTGGGTGTGTGGGTGTTAGTCGGTGATGGTGATGTTGTAGGTGTGGAGCCAGTTGTTGAGGGCGAGGGGGACTTCGAGGTCGATGCGGGTGATTTGGGTGCTTTCGTTGGTGATGGGGTTGTTGAGGCGTTGTTTGGTTTTTTTGTGGTCGAGGAGGGGGTGGATGGGGGCGTTGGGGTTGGTGAGGGTTTCGGTGAGGCGGTCGCGGAGTTTCTTTTCGTAGCCGGAGTCTTGGGTGCTGGGGTAGGGGGCTTTGACGCGTTCGATGATGGATTGGGGGAGGAGGTCGCGGGTGGCGGCGCGGAGGAGGCTTTTTTCGCGGCCGTCGAATTTTTTCATGGCCCAGGGGGTGTTGAAGACGTATTCGACGAGGCGGTGGTCGCAGAAGGGGACGCGGACTTCGAGGCCGACGGCCATGCTCATGCGGTCTTTGCGGTCGAGGAGGGTGTTGACGAAGCGGGTGAGGTTGAGGTAGCCGAGTTCGCGCATGCGTTTTTCGAGGCCGGTTTGGCCGGGGATGGTGGGGACTTCGGCGATGGCTTCGTGGTAGGCCTGGCGTCGGCGTGCGGGGATGTCGAGGCGGTTGAGGAGGGCGGGGTCGAAGAGGGGGGTGCCGTCGTAGAAGGGGGCGGGGGTGGTGGTGAGCCAGGGGAAGGTTTCGGCGGTGAGGACTTCGGGGTCGTGGAACCAGCTGTAGCCGCCGAAGAGTTCGTCGGCGGATTCGCCGGAGAGGGCGACGGTGGAGCGTTCGCGTACGGCGCGGAAGAGGAGGTAGAGGGAGGGCCACAGGTCGCCGTACCAGACGGGGGGTTGGTCGGTGGCGGCGAGGACGGCGGCGCGGATGGCGGGGTCGCTGAGGTCGTCGCTGTCGAGGAGGATTTCTTTGTGGTCGGCGTGGACGAGTTCGGCGAGGTCGCGGACGAACGGGGCGTCGGGGGTGGCGCGCAGGGGGTCGGGGACGAAGTTCTCGGCGGCGCCGACGAAGTCGACGGAGAAGGAGCGGACGGGGCCGGCGCCTTGTGCTTTGAGGGCTTTGGCGGCGAGGGCGGTGACGGCGGAGGAGTCGAGGCCGCCGGAGAGCAGGCTGCACAGGGGGACGTCGGAGATGAGTTGGCGGGAGATGATGTCTTCGAGGAGTTCGCGGACGGTGGTGATGGTGGTGTCGAGGGAGTCGGTGTGTTCGCGGGCTTCCAGGGCCCAGTAGCGGTGTTTGGTCAGGCCTTGGCGTCCGACGCGGACGAGGTGGCCGGGGCGGATTTCGGCCATGCCGGTGAAGAGGGCGTGTTCGGGGGTTTTGACCATGTCGAGGATCTCGCGCAGGCCGTCGGCGTTGACGCGGCGGGGGACGGCGGGGTTGGCGAGGATGGCTTTGGGTTCGGAGCCGAACAGGACGCCGTGGGGGGTGGGGAAGTAGAAGAGGGGTTTGACGCCCATGCGGTCGCGGTAGAGGACGAGTTCCTCGCGGCGGATGTCCCAGATGCCGAACGCGAACATGCCGTTGAGGCGGTGGACCATGTCGTGGCCCCACTGGAGGTAGGCGCGCAGGACGACCTCGGTGTCGCTGTTGGTGCGGAAGCGGTGGCCGAGGACGGTCAGTTCGGAGCGCAGTTCGCGGTAGTTGTAGATCTCGCCGCTGAAGGTGAGGACGGCCAGGGCCCGGCCGTCCTCCTCGGCGACCATCGGCTGGCGGCCGCCTTCGAGGTCGATGACCGACAGCCGGCGGTGGCCGATCGCGGCGTGGCGGTCGATCCAGACGCCTTCGGCGTCCGGGCCGCGGCAGGCCATGGTGTCGGTCATCGCGTTGACGGTGGCGTGTTCGAGGGTCAGGTCACGCTCGAAGTCCACCCAGCCGACTATTCCGCACATGTGTGGTGTCCTCTCGGTAGGTGATGGTGCCGGGGGGCGTGGCCCTGGGGGCCGCGCGGGCGGGCGCCGTGGTCCCGTGCCCGTGCGGGCGGGCGGGGGTGTAGGGGCGCTTTCGGGTGGGGCGGGGGGCAGGGGGGTGTGGCGTGGTGGCCGTGCCGCGGCACGTACACGCCGCGGGGGTCGCCGTGGCGGGCACGTGCCGGGGGTGGCGCGGGTCCCGCGTCACGGGTGGTGCGGGTGGTGCGGGGGTGCCGGCTCGCGCGGGTGGTGCCTCGCGCGGGGCACCGCGCCGCCCGGATGGTGCGGGGGTGGTGCGTGCCGTGTCACGGGGGTGCTGTGGTGCGCGCGCCGCGTGACCGGTGGTGCGGGTGCCGGCCCGCACGGGAGTGCGTTGCGCGGCAGCCGTGTTGCGCGGGGCGGTGCGGGTGCTGCGGGTGGTGCGGGTGGTGCGTTGTGCGATGTTCCGCGTGACGGGTGGTGCGTGTGTCGCGGTGCCCCGATGGTGCGAGGCCCGTGGCGTGTGGCGCGGTGCCCAGGTGGTGCGGGTGCCCCGCGTCACGAGGGTGCCGCGTGACGGGTGGTGCGGGGTGCCGTGTCACGCGGCTGCCGCGTCGCGCGCGGTGGTGCGTGTGCCGCGGGACGTGGCTGTTGTGGTGCGTGTGCCGCGGTGCCCCGGTGGTGCAAAGGGGGCCGGCGGCGGGTGCCGCGGTGCCCCGGTGGTGCGGGTGCTGTGTCACGAGGGTGCCGTGTTGCGCGGGGTGGTGCGGGTGGTGCATCGCGCGGGGTCCCGTGTGACGGGTGCTGCGGGGTGGTGCGGGTGCCGTGTCACGTGGCTGTTGTGGTGCGTGTGGCGTGGTGCCCCGGTGGTGCGGGTGTCTCGCGTCACGAGGGTGCCCCGGTGGTGCGAAGGGGCCGGTGGCGGGTGCCGTGTCACGTGGGTGCTGTGGTGCGGGTGCCGCTTCCGGGTGGTGCGGTGGTGTGGCTGTTGTGGTGTGTGCTGTGCGCGGGCCCGTGGCGTGTCCGTGGTGTGTCCCGGTGGTTTGTCCCGGTGGTGTTGGGACGTTGTGCGGGTGCCGGGGTGCCGGGGTGCCGGGGTGCCGGGGTGCCGGGGTGCCGGGGTGCCGGGGTGCCGGGTGTCGGGTGTCGGGTGTCGGGGTGTTGTGGGTGTTGGTGGTGGTTAGGGGTGTGTGGTGTCGGGCCAGGTTTGGCGGTGGGTGAGGTGGAGGAGGGTGGTGAGGACCATGAGGGTGGCGGTGATTCCGCCGAGGGTCATGACGGTGGAGGGGGAGGTGCGGTCGACGATGGCGCCGCCGACGAGGGCGCCGAGGGAGATGGTTGCCTGGAAGGAGGCGGTGAACAGGACCGAGGCGGCTTCGGGTGCGGTGGGTGCGGCTTTGGCGAACCAGGTTTGGGAGGAGACGGGGACTGCTCCGTAGGCGATGCCCCAGACGATCAGCAGGGTGATGGCGCCGGTGTCGCTGTGTCCGAGGACGGGCAGGAGGAGGGTTGCTGCGGCCAGGAGTGCGGCGGCGGTGCCGAAGCCGGTGCGTGGGTGGCGGGTGACCAGGGCGCTGCCGAGGAAGTTGCCGGCGATGCCGGCGACGCCGTAGATGAGGAGGAACACGGTGATCGCGCGGGAGCCGGCGTGGGTGACCTGTTCGAGGAACGGGGTGACGTAGGTGTAGGTCCCGAAGTGGGCGAGCACGATCAGGAAGGTCAGGGCGAGGGCGTAGCGGGTGTTGGTGCTGCGGAAGAGTCCTGCGAGGACGCTCAGGCGGGTGGTTTCGGTGGGGGGCAGGGGTGGCATGACGGCGAGGAGCAGGGCGAGGATGGCGACGGTGAGGACGCCCATGACGACGAAGGCGGTGCGCCAGCCGGCGATGTCGCCGATGAAGGTGCCGACGGGGACGCCGAGGACGGAGCCCAGGGGGACGGCGGAGAAGATGACGGACAGGGCTCGTCCGACTTTCTCGGGGGGGACGAGGCGGTCGGCGAGTCCGGCTCCGATGGACCAGAAGCCGCCGATGGTGATGCCGACCATGACGCGTGAGACCAGGACCAGCCAGTAGTCCGGTGCTGCGGCGGCGAGGAAGTTCGCCAGTGCGAGCAGCAGCATGAACACGCACAGCATGAGGCGGCGGTCGATGCGTGCGGTGGCGGCGGTGACCAGGGGCGCGGAGAGTGCTGCGAGGAATCCGGGCATGGTCATCATCAGCCCCGCCATCCCGTCGGAGATGGTGAAGCTGGAGCCGATCGAGGTGAGCAGTCCGATCGGGAGAATTTCGGTTGTGACGATCGAGAAGATCCCCAGCATTACCGACAATACCGCCAGCCACTCGACCACGGGTGATCGAACGGGCCGGCCGGTTCCGCCTTCGAGCGAAGTGGCGGTCGTCGTTGAGGCCATGAATTCCGTCCTGTGAAGGGCCTTTCGGTGCGCGACCAGTCCAGCAGGTCCCGGGGAGGGAGACTGGCAGCTTTGCGACATCACCCTTTCGGGGAGCGGGTCTTGGGTGCGGTGCCGGAGGCGGGGGTTCCGGGCGTGTGTGCAGGTCAGCGGGGTCGGGTGCGGGTGGGTGGGTGGGGTGGTGGGGTGGGGTGGGGTGGGGGCAGGTCGTCCACGACTTCGGCAGGTCCGTGGGGATAAACAAGTGGCTCATGCGCTCTTGCGCCGATGCTATGCTGATGCTGTGCGGGCTCTTCCTGTCCGCGGGTTCCGTGTCGTGTCACGGCATTTGCCGGATACTTCGGCACGACTCTATTGACCGGGAACGTTCCGGCGGTGACGGTATGAGTCATGCCGATTTCTCTAGCTCTGGTTTTTGCTGCAGGAATCTCCGGTCTGGATCTTGCGGCTGCGCGTGAGGTGTTCGGTGTCGATCGTGCGGCGCTGGCGGATCCTTGGTACGACTTCGCGGCGTATGTGGTCGACAGTGTGGACAGCTGTGATGCGTGCCGGATCGAGCGGTTGTGCTCTCTGGAGGAGCTCGCCAAGGCTCACACCGTTGTGGTGTTGGGGTGGCCGGATGTGACGCGGATGCCGTCGGCGGGTCTGTTGAATGCGATCCGTGGGGCTCATGAGGCCGGTGCGCGGATGGTGTGTGCGGACACGGGGGCGTTCGTGCTGGCGGCCGCGGGGTTGCTGGACGGGCGTCGGGTGGCCACGCACTGGGCGCATGCCGATCTGTTGGCGGCCCGGTATCCGCGGGTGCGGGTGGACGCGGAGGCGTTGTGTGTCGACGAGGGTGACATTCTGTCGTCGGCGGGTGGTGCGGCGACGCTGGATCTGTTCCTGCATCTGGTGCGGGTCGATCACGGTCCGGCGGTCGCGAAGGCGCTGGCGTATCGTCTGGTGACGCCGTTGCAGGGTGGGGACGAGCAGGTGCCGTCCCCGCCGGTGCCGTCGTTGCAGGGTGGGGACGGTGCGGAGGATCCGTTGCTGACGGAGGTGCTGGCCTGGGCGGCGCAGCGGCTGGACCAGCAGGTGACGGTCGAGGTCATGGCGCAGCAGGCCAATGTGAGCCGGCGGACGTTGGTGCGGCGTTTTCGTGCGGGTACGGGGATGGCGCCTTTGCAGTGGTTGCTGACGCAGCGTGTTCAGCTCGCGCAGCGGTTGCTGGAGACCACGCACCTCAGTGTCGAGCAGGTTGCCGCGCAGACCGGGATGGGGACTGCCGCGACTTTGCGTCGGCATTTCACCCGTACGGTCGGGGTGCCGCCGGATTCCTATCGGCGGTGGTTTCGTGGGCGGGGCCGGGCGCAGTGGGGATCCGCGAGCGCGCCGGCCGCGGCGGCCCCGAAGTCATGACACCCACCCACCCACCCACCCACCCGCCGGCCGGCGGCCTGGCGGCCCTCCCGGGCCCGGCGCCGCCGGGCAGCCGCAGCCGCACCCGGCAACCCTCCCGGGCGCGGCACCTCACACCTCGTTCCCGAGGCCACACCTGCACACCCTCTCGGGTGCGGCACCGCCGGGCAGTCGCAGCCGTACCCTGCACTCCTCGCGGGCCCGGAACCGCTCACACCCGTTCCCGGAGCCGCACCTGCACACCCGCACACCCTCCCGGGCAGTCGCAGCCGTACCCGGCAACCCGGCGACCCTCCCGGGGGCGGCACTGCTCACACCCCGTTCCCGAGGCCGCACCTGCACGCCTTCTCGGGTGTGGCACCACGAAGTGCGCTGGACCCCTTCCGCAGCCGGCAACCCTCTCGGGCGCGGCGCTGCCGGGCAGTTGCAGCCGTACCCGGCGACCCTCGCGGGTCTGGCACTGCTCACACCCGTTCCCGGGGCCGCACCTGCACACCCTCCCGGGTGCGGCACCACGAAGTGCGCTGGACCCCTTCCGCAGCCGGCGACCCCCTTGGGCGCGGCGCTGCCGGGCAGTCGCAGCCGTACCCGGCAACCCGGAACTCCTCGCGGGCCCGGCACTGCTCACACCCGTTCCCGGGGCCACACTTGCACGCCCTCTCGGGTGTGGTACCACGCGGTGTGCTGGGTCCCTTCCGCAGCCGGCGACGCTCTCGGGCGCGGCGCTGCCGGGCAGTTGCAGCCGTACCCGGCACTCCTCGCGGGCCCGGCACTGCTCACACCCGTTCCCGGGGCCGCACCTGCACGCCTTCCCGGGTGTGGCACCACGTGGTGTGCTGGGCCTCTTCCGTAGCCGGCAGCCCCCCTTGGGCGTGGCGTTGCTGCATACCTGTTGCCGAGGCGGTGTCTGCGCGCCTTCCTGGGTGTGGCATCAGGTGTGTGGGGGTCTTTCGTGGGTGTGTCGGGGTGCGGTATCGGTGGGGGTCTCGGCGCTGTGCGGTGGTCGAGGTCGTTGTGTGGGGAAGTTTCGGTTGTGTGAAGGGAGTTGGTTGTTGTGGGTGTTGGTGAGGTGGCGGTGGGTGGGGCGTTCTATGAGGAGGTGGGTGAGGGGGTGTTTGCGAGTGGTGCGGCGACGGCGGGGCCGTGGAGTGCGAAGTTGCAGCATGGGGGGCCGCCGTCGGCGTTGTTGGGGTGGGCGATGGAGCGTTATCGGCCGAGGGAGGGGTTGCGGATCGCGCGTGTGACGGTGGAGTTGGTGCGTGCGGTGCCGGTTGCGGATCTGCGGGTGGAGGTGCGGACGGTGCGGTCGGGGCGGCGTGCGGAGTTGCTGGAGGGTGAGATCGTCTGTGGGGGGCGGACGGTGGCGTTGGCGCGGGCGTGGCGGGTGGTGGCGAGTCCGGTGGACACGCCGTGTCTGGCGCCGGGGTTGGGGGTGGGGCGGGTGCCGGGGGTGCAGCCGGCGGCGGTGATGGCGGGTGCTCATTCTGAGGGGTATCTCGCGGCGATGGAGTGGCGGTTCGAGGGGGGTGGGGGTTTTGATGTGCCGGGGCCGGGGGTGGTGTGGGCGCGTCAGCGTATTCCGTTGCTGGCGGGTTGTTCGGACACGCCGTTGACGCGGGCTCTGGTGCTGGCGGACAGCAGTTGGGCGGTGGCTTTCGAGTTGGATCACCATCGGCGGTTCGTCATCAACACGGATGTGACGTTGCTGGTGCACCGTGATCCGGTGGGGTCGTGGTTGTGTCTGCGTTCGGCGACGGCGGCCGCGGCGCAGGGGTCGGGTCTGGCGGAGGGGGTGCTGGCGGACGAGGCGGGGCAGTGCGGGCGGGTGCTGCAGACGCTGGTGGTCGACGAACGCTGACCCCCGGTCACTCGGCGACCCCGCCCGCCGGTTGCCCGGCCCCTGCCCGTCCCGACCGCCGGCCTGACCCGGCCACCCGGCCCCTGCCCGTCCCGACCGCCGGCCTGACCCCGGCCACCCGGCCACCCGGCCGCCCCGCCCGGCTCCTGTTCCCGGCTGTCCGGTCCCCGCCCGGCTCCGGCTCCCGGCTGCCCGGCCCCCCGCCCGGCTCCGGCCCCCGCCCGACCCCGGGCCGTCCGGCCCCTGCCCGCCCCACCCGGCCCCCGCCCGGCCCCGGGCCGTCCGGCCCCCGCCCGGCTCCGGGCCGGCTGCCGGTTTCTGGCTGTCTGGTCCGGGTCGGGTCCTGCCCGGGTTCCGGGTCGGTGTCTGGCCCGGTCGTCCGGTCGGTCCCGGTTTTGGTTTCCGGTTGCGTGGTGTGGTGGTCGGGGCTTGCCGGGTGGGGGCCGGTTTGTGTTGCCGGGGGTGGGTGGTGTTGCCGGTGGTCTGGTGTGGCGGGGTGGGCGGTGGCGGGGCCGGTGGCGGGGTGGGTGGCGGGTGGTGGGGTGGGTGGGGGTTAGTGGGGCCAGTGGACGAGGAGTTTGCGGGGGCCGCGGAAGGAGACGTTGGCGGGGAAGTCGAAGTCCTGGTTGTCGACGAGGCTGATGTCGGGGGCGCGTTGGGCGAGGAGGTCGAGGGCGATGCGTGCTTCCATGCGGGCGAGGGGGGCGCCGATGCAGTAGTGGATGCCTTGGCCGAAGGCGAGGTGTTTGCGGGAGTCGTCGCGGTGGACGTTGAAGGTTTCGGGGTCTTCGAAGTGGTTGGTGTCGCGGTTGGCGGCGCCGAGGAGGAGGAGGATCTTGGCGCCTGCGGGGATGTCGGTGGTGCCGACGGTGACGGGTCGGGTGGTGATGCGCCGCCAGGCGGGGATGCTGCTGTCGTAGCGCAGGATTTCCTCGACGGCTTGGGGGATGAGGGTGCGGTCGGCGCACAGGTCGTCCCATTGGGGGCGGTTGACGAGCAGGCGGCGGATGGCGTTGCCGGTGAAGCTGGTGGTGGTTTCGTGGCCGGCGAAGCTGAGTCCGTAGGCGACGTTGGTGATGTCGGAGACGGGCAGGCTTTCGGGGTCGGCCTGGTGGATGCGGATGAGGTCGCTGGTGAAGTCGTCGACGGGTTCGGCGAGGCGTTTGGCGACGAATTCTTCGCAGTACTGCCAGTAGTTGACCATGTTGGAGGCGATGTCGCGTTGTTCTTCGGGGGTGGGGCGGCCCCAGCTGAAGGCGATGCGGTTGCCGCACCACGACTTCAGCATGTCCATGTCCTCGTCGGGGAAGCCGATGAAGGTGAAGATCATGTAGGCGGGCAGGGGGTAGGTGAGGGCGGAGACGAGGTCGACGATGCCGGAGCCGGGTTCGACGGCGTCGAGGAGTTCTTCGGCCTTGGCCCATACCTTGGGTTCCAGGGCGGAGATGCGGCGGGCGGAGAACGATTTCTGGTTGTGGCGGCGTATGCGGGTGTGGCGGGGCGGGTCGCAGTCCGACATGACGGGGTAGGCGTGGAAGCCGGCCTTGATGATGTTCTGCGCTTCGTCGGACAGGGGGAAGACGGGGCGTTGTCCGACGGCGGCGGAGAACGTCTTGGGGTCCATCAGGGCGCTTTGGATGTCGTCGAAGCGGGTGATGACCCACATGTCGATGGAGGGGGCGTAGAAGGCGGCGGTCTCTTCGCGCACCCCGGTCAGGATCGGGTAGGGGTCGGCGATGTAGGCCTCGCCCAGGGGGTCGAAGCTGTGGTGGACGGGGCAGCCCGTGACGTCCGTCATGACGGATCCTCCGTGTGCGGTGGTGTGGGGTGGTGGCGGTCGGTGAGGTCGACGGACCTGGCCGTGTGCACGCCGGGGCCGGCGGCCGTCAGGGCCGTCAGGGCGCCGGCGGCGCCGCGGGCCGCGGCCGCCGGGGCGCTGCGGGCCGTGGCCGCCGGGGCGCTGCGGGCCGGGGCCGGGGCCGGGGCCGTCGGGGCGCTGTGGGCCGGGGCCGGGGCCGGGGTGGGGGTGGGGGTGGTGTCGAGGGTGATGGCGGCGAGTGCTTCGCCGCCTTCGGTGGTGCGTGAGACCTGCATGTGCGCGATGTTGAGGTTCAGGTCGCCCAGGACGCGGCCGAAGGCGCCGATCATGCCGGGGGTGTCTTTGTAGCGCAGCAGGAGCAGGTGGGTGTGGGTGTCCAGGGGGAGGTCGAGGTCGTGGTCGTCGATGCCGGTGAGGCGGTGGCGGGCGCGGGGGCCGGTGACGGTGGCGCGTGCGGTGGTGGTGCGGCCGTCGGTGTGGTGGGCGCGCACGCTCAGGGTGGTGCGGTGGTGTGGGCAGGGGGCGGCGGTGGCGGGGTGGACGTCGATGTCGTGGTCGTGGGCGATGAGGGGGGCGTTGACGGGGGTGACGCGTTCGTCGGTGAGGTCGTCGAGGATGCCGGCGAGGGCGGCGGCCTGCAGCAGGCGGGTGTCGTGGCGGGTGAGGTCGCCGTGGGTGGTGATCCGCAGGCCTTGGGGGGGTGTGCCGTCGCCCAGGGCGGTGAGGATGCGGCCGAGGTGGCGGGCGAGGGGGACGAACGCGGTGACCTGGGGGTCGGTGCCGGCGCCGGGCAGGTTGATGCTGTGCGGGCCGGGGTCGTGGGCGGATTGCAGGGCGTGGCGTACGGCGTGGGCGGCTTGGGTGTGGGCGCGTTCGCGGGCCTCGGTGGTGCGGGTGGCGAGGGCGGGGGTGGCGACGACGCGGGGGTGGGAGGCCAGGGTGGCGCTCGCGGGGGTGGTGTGCGGGCCGGGTGCGGCCGGGATGTCCAGGGCGGCGCCGGCGATGCGTCCTTCGTCCAGGGCCCGGGCCAGGGCGCGGTGGTCGAGGGCGCCGGCGTGTTCGGCGCTGATGATCAGGGCGGTGGGTTTGACCCGGCGCAGGTGGTCGTGACCGAGGACGGGGAGGGTGGCGGGGCCGGCGGGTTCGTGGAGGGTGATGACGTCGCAGGCGCCGAGCAGCTCCTCCAGCGTCACGATGCGAACCCCCACCGCCCCCGTCGCGCCCGTCGCGTCCACCGTGCCGGTGCCCGCGTCCGTCGTGCCCGCGTCTGCCGTGTCCGTCGCGTCCACCGTGCCGGTGCCGGTGCCCGCGCCTGCGCCCGTCGTGCCCGTCGCGCCCGTGTCTGCCGCGTCCGTCGTGCCCGTGTCTGCCGTGTCCGTCGCGTTCGTCGCGCCCGTGCCCGTCGTGTCCACCGCGTGCGTGTCTGCTGCGTGTGTCGGGTGTGTGGGGTCGTGGGCGAGGATGTGCATGCCGAAGGCGGACATGCGTTGTGCGACGAGGTGTCCGGCGGTGCTCAGGCCTATTACGCCGAGGGTTTTGCCGAGTAGTTCGGTGCCGGTGTGTGCGGTGCGGTTCCAGGTGCCGGTGGTGAGGGTGGTGTGGGCCTGGGGGATGTGGCGGGCGGTGGCGATGATCAGGCCGCAGGTGAGTTCGGCGACGGACAGGGCCTGGGGGGCGGGTGGGGCGAGGACCGTGATGCCGGCGCGGGTGGCGGCGGGCAGGTCGGTGCGGTGGTTCGGGCCGGTGCCGTGGCGGGCGAGGATTTTCAGGTCGCGGGCGGCGGTGATCACGGTGGCGTCGACGTCGGTGTCGGGGCCGGCGAGGAGCGCGTGCGCGCCGGGGGCGGCGGCGAGCAGGGCGGCGCGGTCGCCGGCGGGGATGCGGCGTACCTGCACGCAGGGGCCCAGGGCGTCCAGGGCGGCGGGTGCGAGGTCGTCGGTGACGAGGACGACGGGCGTGGTCATCGCGGTGCTCTCAGCTGTCCGTGGTGGTGGGCGGCAGGGCGGCGATCGTGGGGTGGTCGGTGGTGGCGGCCTGGGTGGCCGCGGCGCCGCCGGGGGAGCCGAGGGTGTCGGCGAACTCGCGTTCGGCGGTGGTGTAGGGGGTCCAGGGGGCCGGTACGGCGTCCTCGTAGTAGACGGCCTCGACGGGGCAGACGGGTTCGCAGGCGCCGCAGTCGACGCATTCGCCGGGGTGGATGTACATCTTGCGCGGGCCCTCGTAGATGCAGTCGACGGGGCATTCCTCGATGCACGCCTTGTCCTTGACGTCCACGCAGGGCTGGGCGATGACGAAGGCCATGGGTCCGATCCTCCACAGGTCCGAACAGCGGGAAAGGGGGGGCGGGGCGGTAGGGGGTGGTCCGGGGGTGTCGCTCGCGTGCGTGCGTTGCCGCGGTACGTGTGTGCGTGTCGGGGGTGCGGGGTCAGTGCTGCTGTCCGTGGGGGGTCTGCCAGAGTTCGGCGCGTACGCCTCCGGCGAGCAGCACCGTGCCCCCGCCCTCGTCCCCGTTCCCGTCCTTGTTCCTGTGGCCGTTGCCGTTGCCGTTGCCGTTGCCGGTGGTGGTGGTGGCGGTGGGGGGCAGGACGAGGGCGGTGGGGCAGGGTGCGGGGTCGGGGGTGGTGCGGGCGACGAGCAGGAGGTTGCCGATGACGGCGCAGCGTGCGGGGTGGGGGCCGGTGGGTGCGGGGCCGGTGAGGGCGGGGGCCTGCAGCAGGTGTTCGTAGAGCCGTAGCGTGGTGGTGAACTCTTCTTCGGGGACGGCGCGGCGTACGAGCAGCTGTGGTGCCCTGTCCCGCGCCGCCGCACCGCCGCCGCCGCTGACGCCAGTGCCGCCGCTGCTGCCGCCGTCGATGGTGCCGTTGGTGCTGTTGTCGGCGGTGTTGTCGTTGGCGCTGTTGGCGTTGGTGGTGGTGCGGGTGCGGGGTTGTTCGCCGGGGTAGGGGCGGTGTTCGACGAGTTCGGCGAGTTGGCCGTCGGGGTAGCGCACGCGGGCGCGGGCTCCGGGGAGGATGGGTTCGGGGGCTTCGAGGACGGTGGTGGCGGTGGTGTGCAGGAGGGTGAGTTGGGTGGTGAGGGAGGGGACGATCAGGGAGTAGGCGGTGCGGCGTTGCATGGGGGTGAAGGGGCGTTCGCTGGCGATCAGCAGGAGGTTGCCGATGGCGGCCAGTTCCAGGCCGCCGAAGTCGGGGATGGGCATGCGCAGGTCGGCGTCCACGGCGAGGAGGTGTTCGTAGAAGGTGATGTGGTCGTCGAGGTCGGTGGCGTGGATGAGTGAGCGGGCGAGCAGGCGTGGGCGGGTGAGGACGGAGGAGTCGGGGCGGGTGCGGAACCAGCGTTCGGGGTTGGCGGGTCTGGTGGGCACGGGTGTGGGCATGGGGATCAGTTCTCCTTCGTGGTGGGCGGGGGGGCGGGCCACCACGGTTGTGCGGTCAGTCCCCAGGCCGTCAGTTCTTCGGTGACCAGGTGGTGCAGGTGGTCGCGGGTGCCGAAGTGGTCGGGCATGGCGGTGACGGTCAGGGTCATGCGTGGGCCCAGGCGGGCCAGGCACAGGGAGGCGCGCAGGCGGGCTCGTTCGGGGATCAGGCCGGGGATGTTCATGGTGCGCAGGGCCACGCGGGTGGCGGTGGGGCCGGCGCAGCGGGCGACGGCGTCGGGGATGTCGCCGAAGTTGGAGGCGATGGCGTCGGTCTGCTGGGCGCCGGGGTTTTTCAGGCGGGTGGCCAGGTGTTCGGGCAGTAGGTGCCACAGGGGTTCGGGGACGAGGGTGGTGCTGTGGGTGGCGGAGGTCTGCAGGAGGTGTTTGGTGGCGCGGCGGGTGGGGTGCAGGTCGTCGTGGTGTGGGGGGCCGCCGGGCAGGGGCAGGGGGAGGACGACGAGGGCGTTGGCGCGTTCGTCGCCGTCGGTGCGGCGCAGGTTCATCGGGATGCCGAGGGTGAGGCCGTGGTGGGCGGCGTGTGGCAGGCGGGCGCGCAGGAGGTTGGCGGCGATCTCCAGGAAGAGGCTGTTGACGGTGCCGCCGTGGGCGCGGGCCTGTTCCTCCCAGGTGTGGGCGTCGATGTCGAGGACGGCGGTGGTGAAGAACCGCGGCTGCGACCCGCCCCCCGCCCCGCCCGCCGTCCCGCTTGCGGTCCCGTCCGTCGTGCCGTCAGCCCCGTTCGCCGCACCGTTCGCGGTCCCGTTCGCCGCACCGTTCGCGGTCCCGTTCGCCGCACCGTTCGCGGTCCCGTCCGTCGTGCCGCTCGCGGTCCCGCTTACCGTGCCGTCAGTCCCGTTCGCCGCACCGGTCGCTGTCCCGTTGGCCGTACCACCCGCGGCGGTGCCCGCCGCATCGGCTGTTGTCCCGTTGGCTGCACTGTTGGCCGCACCGGTTGCTGTCCTGTTGTTGGTGGTGGGGTGCAGGGCGGTGGTGAGGGTGGTGCGCAGGTGGGGGTCGGTGGCGAGGTGGAGGGTCCAGCGGGCGGTGTGGCGGGCGGCGCGGGTGATCTGGCGCAGGGCGTCGGCGGTGTCGCTGTGGCGGGGGCCGGTGGGTGGGTGGGCTCGGGTGGTGGTGGCGAGGGCGTTCAGGATGCCGAGGCCGTCGCTGAGGAAGTGGGGCACGGTCAGGGAGATCAGGTGGCCGCCGTCGTAGGGGGCGCTGGCGAGGTGCCACAGGCGGGTGGAGCCGGCGGGCAGGGGGATGCGGATCTGGTCGTCGATCCAGTCGGGGGCGGTGGTGTGGGTGAGGGGGTGTGTCTGGTGGTGCGGGGGGTCGGTGTTGGTGGCGGGTTTCCAGGCGCGGCGGGCGCCGGGCAGGCGGGGGTGGTGGGCGCGGCGGCTGAGCAGTCCGTGGTTGAGGTGGTGCCACAGGTCGTCGAGGGCGTGGGCGGGCAGGGGCCGGGGGGTGTGCCACAGGACCTGGACGATGCGGGTGGAGCCGAGGGTGTGGGCGCTGTGGTGGAGCATTTCGTCGGTGGGGTTGAGGCGCCAGGAGTCGGTGTCGGTCATCGGCTGGCCGCGGTGAGGAGTTCGGTGGCGGCGTGGCGGGCGACGGCGGGGGCGAGTTTGAAGCCGCCTCCGTTCCAGCCGACGGCGGTGACCAGGCCCGGGGCCTGGTTCCAGCGGGTGACGGTGCCGGGTGTGCCGGGGGTGAGGGCGTCGTAGGCGCTGACGCCGCCGACGGCGCGGGCGTGGGCGAGCGGGGGGAAGCGTTCGCGGACGACGGTGCGGATGCGGTGTTCTTCGGCGGGGGTGACGTGGTGGCGGACGGTGGGGGGGATGCCGGTGCGGGTGCTGGTGACGCCGGCGAGGACGGTGTGGTCGTCGTCCCAGCGGCGCAGCCAGGCTCCGGTGGTGGTGTCGACGAGGGTGGGCAGGTGGGCGAGGTGGGTGGTGTCCTCGATGTGGAAGAGGCAGTAGCCGACGGCGCGGGTGGTCAGGGGCAGGTGGATGCCGGCGGTGGCGGCCAGGGGGGTGCTGGCGGCGCCGGCGGCGAGCAGGACGGCGTCGGCGTGGACGGGGCCGGTGGTGGTCTGCACGCCGTGGACGCGGGTGTCGCCGGGGCGGGTGAGCAGGGCGGTGGCGCGGGTGGTGAGCAGGCGGGTGGTGGGGTGGGTGGTGGCTTCGTGCAGCAGGGCGCGGGTGAGGTCCTGGGCGGGCAGCCAGCCGGCGTGGGGTTCGTGGACGGCGAGGAGGTGGTCGGGGGTGCGCAGGGCGGGGAAGTGGTGGGTGATCTGGTGGGCGTCGAGTACGTGGGCGCTGTGGCCGGCGTCGTGGGCGGTGGTGAGGGCGGGGTGGGCGGTGGTGAGGGTGTCGCGGTCCAGGAGGGTGAGGCTGCCGTGGGCGCGCAGGTGCGGCCAGGTGCCGTGGGGTCCGCGGTGTTGGTAGGCGGCGCAGCCTTCGGCGGCCCAGGCGGCGTGGGTGGTGGTGGGGTCGAAGGCGCGTACGAGGCCGCCGGAGGCGCTGGTGGCGCCGCCGGTGGCGCCGGTGTCGTCGATGAGGACGACGCGTGCGCCGTGGGCGGCGAGGCGTTCGGCGGTGGCCAGGCCGATGACGCCGGCGCCCACGACGGCGATGTCCGCGCCGGGGGTGGTGCTCACTGCAGGACCCGTTCGGCCGGGCGGCGCGGGGGGGTGTCGTCGTCGTGGAGGTGGAGCAGGGAGGCGGTGACGTCGGAGGCGCGTACGGAGAGCATGGCGAGGGCGCCGGCGTCGCCCATGCCGTGGCTGGCCTCGCACAGGCCGTTGAGGTAGACCTTCAGCGGGCGCGGGGCGGAGGCGGAGGCCTTGAGGGTGATGGAGTAGTCGCGTTCCACGACGGGGATGCCGTCGTCGTCCAGGGGCAGGCGGTGGGCGAGGCCTTCGAGCAGGGGGTGGTAGCGCTCGTCGTGGGCGCCGGTGCCGAAGTCCTTGAAGCCGGTGGCCAGGACGACGATGTCGGTGTCGATGGTGTCGCGGGTGAGGTGGTTGACGTCGTGGACGTTCAGGCGGTGTCCGCCGCCGGGTGCGTCCTCCAGGGCGGTGACCTCGGTGAAGGGGGCCAGGCGCAGCCGGTCGCTGCCGGTGAGTTCGTATTCGCGTTGCAGGCCGACGAGGCGGTCGATGACGTCCTGGTCGCAGGCGGCGTAGTTGATGGAGCGCAGTTCCGCGCGCAGGCGCCGGCGGGTGGCGGAGGGCAGGGGGTGGAAGTAGTCGACGAACTCGGGCAGGAACACCTGGCGGCTGTAGGGGCTGGTGTCCTTGAGGCGGAAGCCGATGCCGCGGTGGATGGAGGTGACCTGGCGCACGTTGGGGCGGGCCAGCAGGTCCAGGACGATCTCGATGGCGCTCTGGCTGGCGCCGACGACCGCCACGCGGATGTCGCGTGCGGCGAGGGCCTCGATGGAGGACAGGTAGCGGGTGGAGTGGAAGACGCCCGCCCCGGTGGCGGTGGCGGTGCGGAAGGGGGCGGGGATGCGCGGGGAGCGGCCGGTTCCCACGACGACGGTGCGGGCGAGGTAGCGGGCGCCCTCGTGGGTGCGCACGCTGAACAGCTCGCCGCCGTCGCTGTCCTCCACCAGGCCCAGGGCCTGGACGCTCTGTCCGTAGTCGACGTGCTCGGCGAAGGAGCGGGCGACCCAGGCGAGGTAGCCGGCGTACTCGCGGCGCAGCGGGAACTTGGCGTTCAGGTGGAGGTAGTCGGTCAGGGCGCCGCGGGAGGCGAGGTACTTGATGAACGTGTAGGGGCTGTCCTGGTTGCGTTGCATGACCAGGTCGCGGAACGGGTTGTTCTGGATGTCGGTGCCGGGCAGCAGTTGCTCGTCCTGCCACTGGAAGCCCGGTGAGCGTTCGAGGAAGTGGGCGTCGTCGGGGCGGCCGAGTTCGTCGAGCGCGACGGCCAGGGAGAGGTTCGCCGGTCCGAACCCGATGCCCAGGATGGGGTGAACCTTGTTCGTCTTCACTACTCACGCATCCTCAACTTGTCGCGTGCGCAGCAGGACCCGGCCCCGGGGGCAGGCACCCGGCACACGCGGAAACGGGGGGTGGGGTGTCCTGCCCCCGGGGGCCCGGGGGGTTGCTGCTCCCGGCAGGGCGGGCGGGGGTGTGCGCTCAGGCGCTCAGCAGGGCCGTCTCGGTGATCTCGTTGGCGTCGTTGACGTGCACGACCCGGGACTTGAAGTCGGTGCGCTCCTCGTCGGTCAGCTGGGCGTAGCTGATGATGATGACCTTGTCGCCGGTCTGCACGAGGCGGGCGGCGGCGCCGTTGACGACGATGTGCCCGGCGGGCGGGTTGGGGGAGTCGTCGAGGATGGTGTAGGTCTCGAAGCGGGCGCCGTTGTTGACGTTGACGACGTGCACGAGTTCGTAGACGCCGATGCCGGCGGCTTCGAGGAGTTCGGGGGAGATGGTGATCGACCCGACGTAGTTGAGGTTGCTGTCGGTGACGGTCGCGCGGTGAATCTTGGAGTGCATGAAGGTGCGCTGCATGATGCGTCGATTCCCTTGCGGCGTGGGGTGTGCCGGTCGGCACGGGACAGGTGGGCGAAAGGACGGGAAAACAAGGGGGGGGCGGGCCTGCCGGCCCCGGCACCCGCCACCCCCCAGGGGGCCGGGCCACCCCCCCGGGGGGGGCGGTTCGGGCATTCCGAGGGCACCCCCCCGGGGGGTTGGGCGTCCCGAGGGCGCCCCCGGGGGGATTCGGTTGTTCCGAGGGTGCCCCCGGAGGGGGGTTGGGTGTCCCGGGGGTGCCCCCCGGTGGGTGTTCCGGGGGTGGTTCGGGTGTGCCCCCCCCCGGGTGGGGTCAGGTGTTCTGGGGGGTGGGGGGCAGGGGGGCCGTGAGGCCGGCGAAGGGCGCCGGCGGGAGGCGGTCGAGGTCGGCGAGCAGGGGCGGGACGCCGGTGGTGGAGGGCGCGCCGAACGCGGTGGCGACCTGTTCGGCGAGGTCCGGGGTCACGGGCCAGGCCAGGGTGCGCAGCGTCCACAGGAACCGCAGGGCGCCGCTGGTCTCGGCGGGGTCCTCGGTGTCGAGGTCTGCGCAGCGCAGGGCGAGGACCTCCAGGTGCAGGGCGAGGGCCTCGGCGGCCTTGCGCACGGAGAACGTCTGCGTCTGGTAGGCCTGCTCGAAGCGCCGGCGGGTGGCGTGCAGGGCGGTGGCCCACCAGGCGGAGGGCTCGTGGTCGGCGCGGTGCCCGGCCAGGGCGGTGGTGAGGGTGGTGGCGATGGTCGCCAGCGGGGTGTCGAAACGGGCGGCGAGGGTGGCGGTGGCCACCGGCTCGCTGAACTCGGACTGCTGCAGTTCGGGGCTGGTCAGCGACAGCACGAAGCGGGTGCGGTCGCGTCCGTAGGCCTCCAGGAACTCCCCGGCCCAGCGCACGTCGCCCTTGCTGGTGGAGAACTTGCGGCCCTCCAGCAGGTAGTACTGGTTGGTGAGGGTGCGGGTGCGGGGCAGTTCGACCGGCAGGCCGTGGCGTGCGGCCAGCAGCGACAGGGCCACGTACACGAACGCGTTGTAGAAGCCGTTGTCGATGCCGATGAACTGCACCAGTTCCTCGACGTCCTCGCGCCGGTTGTCGCGGGCGCGCCGCAGCCAGTAGAGGTGGCCGACGTAGATCTCCGGCCAGGCGTTGACGGTCTGGGGCTCGGCGTCGGGTCCGTCCCAGTCGACCGCGATGCCCCAGGTGCCGGGGTAGGTGATGGGGATGTAGGGCAGCGGCGCGGCCAGGGAGCGGGTGACCACGTTCTCCAGGTCCGGGCGCAGGCGGATGTCGCTGGAGCGGTACCAGTGGGCGAGCAGCGAGCGGTGGCGTTCCAGGTCCAGGACCCAGATCGACACCTTCCGGGTGGGCAGCGCGTCCTCGCCCACCGCGAGCAGCGCGCCGGGCAGGTTGTACAGGCCGCACGCCTCGCAGACGCCGGCGCGGGCGTGGGCCAGGCAGGTGGGGCAGCGGCCGGTGACGAACGCCTCGGCGAGGTAGGTGCCGCTCTCCTCGTCGTAGGGCAGGTCCACCTCGCGGCGGTCGAACGCGCCGTGGCGCCACAGGTGGGTGAAGAAGTTCTTCACGAACGCGGTGTACTCGGCGTCGGGGCGCTCGAACAGGTCGACCTCCACGCCCGCGAGGGCGAGGGTCTTGGTGACGGCGTCGAAGGCCTGGCGGATCAGGGCCTCGGGTTCGGTGCCCAGGCGCCGGGCGGTGGTGACGACGTAGGTCTGGTTGTCGTCGGTGCTGGTGCCGAACGCCACGTCGTGGCCCTGGATCTTCTGGGCGCGGGCGCACACGTCGCTGCCCAGCACCGGCCCGGCCAGGTGTCCCAGGTGCAGGTCCCCGTTGGGGGTGGGCGGGGAGAACGTGACGTCCACACGCCGGCGCCGCCCACCCCCGCCCGCCGAGCCGCCCGCGGCGCCGTCCGCGCCGCCGTGCGGGGTGTCGTGCGCGCCGCTGTGCGGGGTGTCGTGCGCGGTGTCGCCGCTCACGCGTCCTCCCCGGGTCCGGCGGGCTGCAGCCAGTAGATGCTGACGAAGGTCAGTGCCTGCTCGTCGCTGTCGTTGGTGACGATGTGGTTGGTGCCGTGGGGGATGTAGATGACGTCGCCGGGCACCACCTCGCGTTCCTCGGTGCCCACCCGCGCGCGCCCGTGGCCGCTGACGAAGATGAACGTCTCGTCGGTGTCGTGGCCGTGCGGGGTGCTGGACTCCTGGGGCCTGATGGAGCACAGGGTGCTGTTCCAGGGCGGGGTGACGACGCCCTCCCACGGGTAGAGCTGGCGGATGTCGCACCCGTTCTTGCGGATCTGTTCGTCACCGGAGGCGGTCTTGACGTGCATGGGGTGTCTCCTCTCGTGAGTGCTGCGCGTCCCGCGCCCGCAAGGAGGGCCGGCGCGGTGCCCGGGTGCGCCGCGGCACGGGGGTGCCGGGGCCGCCCGGGGGGCGGGTCATCCCAGGGCGAAGAGGCGCTCGATGACCTCGGGTTCGAAGGACTCGGCGGGCACGTGGAAGGGGCCCTTGAAGGTGGCCAGGCGCGAGCCCGCCAGCAGCGGGTCGGTGGGCCACACCTCGGCGTAGGCGCGGCGGCGGGCCACGCCGCGGGGGGTGAAGGTCAGGTTCATCATGGTGCGCACCGAGGCGGAGATCCGCAGGCGGTGCATGCGGATCTCGCGTTCGCGGGTGTAGGGCTCGAAGGTGCCCGGCCCCCAGGAGGGCGAGGCGCGCAGCGCGTCGCGCACCATGCGCGCGTCGCGCAGTGCGATGGACAGGCCCTGGCCGATGACCGGGTCGGTCCATCCGGCCGCGTCCCCGAGCAGCACGGCGCCCGGTGCGCTGGGCGCGTCCGCCCACGCGTCGTTCATCGGGTAGAACGCGCAGACCGCGCTCGGGGTGCAGGAGGCGAACATCTCGTTGTCGGGCAGGCAGTCGAGCCGGAAGGCCCGCAGGAAGTCGCTGTGGCGCTCGGGGCCGGAGAAGCGGCCCTTCTGGGCGACGTCGTGCAGCAGGTACAGCCGGGCCCGTCCGCCCTCGCGGGGGAAGACGAAGTACAGCACGTCGCCCTCGGTGCCCACGGAGGTGACGTTCACCGGCCAGGCGTGCAGGTCCTCCACCAGCATGCCGCCGCCCAGCGAGTTCGCCGGGGTCTGGGTGAGGCCCAGGCCCAGCTGGCGGCGCACGGTCGACATCCGCCCGTCGGCGCCCGCCACCAGGCGGCAGTCCACCTCGTACTCCTGGTCGTTGTACTCGTAGCGCACGCCAGGGTGCGCGCCGGCGCTGACGATGACGTCGCCCACGCCCTTGACGACGGTGGCCCCGGCCTGGCGGGCGGCCTGCGACAGTGCCTCGCAGGCCTGCGGGTGGCCGACGTCCAGGACGCCGCGGATTCCCGGGAGCAGCCGGTCCAGGTGCAGGGCGTTGGCGCGGGCGGTTTCGGGGGTGACGATTTCGTCGAATCCGATGAACCGGTCGACGTAGGTGCCGCCGGCCTTGAGAATGCACTCCTCCAGGCCGAGTTCGAGGAGTTCGGCGACACCCCAGCAGTTGATCACCTCGCCGCGGACCTTGTCCCGGTAGACGGCCTGCCGCTCCAGGAGCAGCACATCGAGGCCGTCGCCGGCCAGGGCGGCGGCGAGCGCGGATCCGGCGATCCCGCCACCGACGATGACCACGTCCATGCGTTCGGCTTTCGCCATGGAATCCTCCTGGATAAATGAATGCAGGCATGCCGGACAGGGCTGAGGATTAGTCAGCCGGACGCGCTGGTCGCGAGTTCGTGGTGAATGGAATCCTCGCCGCCGCGGCAGGCGGGGACGAGACGAGGACGTGACACTCGTCGTCCACTTTGGGTCATCGCGCGCATTTTCCGGGCCCGCGCCCGGGGGTGCGGCGCCATTGCGGCCACGGCAATGCGCAGGGGTCGTGCGCGGGCGCTCGGGTCCCGCCGGCCACACGGTTCTCCGCGCGTTGCGCCCGCCCCCGCCCGGGCCCCGCCCGCCCCGCGCACCCGCCCCCCGGGCGCCGCCCGCCCCGCATCCACCCGCCCCGACCCGCCCGCACCCGGCGCCCGGCCACCCGGCCCCCGGCCGCACCCGGCGCCCGGCCCCCGGCCCGTGTCCGCAACCCGGCCTCCCGGCCCCCGGGTTCAGCCGCCCGGCGCCCTGCGGCCCGCGCCCGCAGGCCTTGCCCGGGCGCCCGCGCTCACACCCCGCGCTCGGCGCAGATCCCCGGCAACGCGATCCCCCAGATCTGCTGCACCTGCTGCACGGCGTCCGGACGCCCCGTGCCCCCCAGCGCCGCCCGCGTCCGGTCCTCGGCCCCCGTGAGCAGGTAGGACACCAGCGCCGCCAGCGCCGCCGGCGAGGTACCGACCCGCAACTGACCCGCGTGGTGCGCGTGGTCGGCCAGCCGGCTGACCGTCGGCAGCCACGACGCCGACAGGCTCAGCCGCCCCTCGGGACGCTCCCGCGTGAGCCGCGCGGCCGAACGCACCGCGATGTCGTCCTCCAGCAACCCCGCCAGACGCATCGTCAGCTCCACGATCAGATCCAGCGCCGGAGCCGGGCGCGCCGTCACCCGCTCCACCGCGGCGCGAACGGCACTGCGCCCCAGATCCTGCACGGCGTCCGCCAGTTCACCCTTGGAACCGAAGTGGAAGGTGAGCGCACCGGTGGTGATGCCCGCCGCTTTGCACACCTGCAGCATGGACGTGCCCGCATAGCCGTGCCGGTCGAACTCCGCGGCGGCTGCGTGTACCAGGGCGATTCGGGTTCGCACTGCTCGTTCCTGCATCTGATGACTCCGAGGGGCATTGGGCGGTCGCACGGTCGGGCGGATGGGAATTCTGCGAGGCGAGCGCCGCCGTCGCGGCGGGTACCGGGAGGACGGCGCGAAGAGCAACCGCCTCGTGTGCTGAGTGAACCAGCAACACGGTGCCGCGGACGCAGAGCGGCCACATCGGATTGGGAATCCCGGAATCCGCTGCTGGCCGATTCCCCCTGCATCCGGCGTCTTGACCTCGATATGACGTCGATTTGACCGGGTGTTCTTTGTCCGGTTCCTGGACTCCGGAAACATCGTCAGCTCAATTATTCTTGGCGGCAGGAGACGTGCTTCGAGGGGGAAGGGTACCAATGCTGCCGCACTGCCCTGTTGCCACTGTTCCGCCACATCCCACCGACCGGCTGTCCGCCTTCGCGGACGTCCTGTTCGTCCACCTGCAGCGCGCCGACCAGCGCCGCCGCGGCCACGCCTACCTCCACGGACTGCTCACCGCACCGGGCAAGAAGACGGTCCGCCACCTGGCCGCCGCCGTCACCGACTCCCCGACCGCCTCGCAGTCCCTGCAGCAGTTCGTCAACTCCAGCCCCTGGCCCTGGGAACCGGTACGCCGCGAACTGGCCCGCTGGGCCGAGGCCCACCTGCGCCCACGGGCGTGGACGGTGGTCACCACCGTCGTGCCCAAACGCGGGGACCACTCCTGCGGAGTGCACCGGCGCTTCGTCCCCCAGCTCGGACGCACCGTCAACTGCCAGGTCGGCACCGGCCTGTTCCTGGCCGGCCCCACCGCCGCCGTCCCCGTCGACTGGCGCCTGCACCTGCCCCAGGAATGGTCCCTGCCGAGCCTGCGCCGACGCGCCCGCGTGCCCCGCGACGCCCCCGGCCAGCCGATCTGGGCCGACACCTTCGACATGGTCGAACGCCTCAAACGCTCCGGCATCGCCCCCGCCCCCATCGTCGCCGACCTGCGCGACAGCAAGGAGACCGCCGGCCTGCTGCGCCTGCTGACCCACCACTGCCACGACTTCGTGCTCGCCGTGCCCGGCGTGTTCGCGGTCCTGCCGCTCGACGAGACCGGACGCGACCTGCCCGCCGCCGCCTGCGTCTCCCCACCGGGCGTGCGCCACACCCTGGTACGCCTGCCCTCCGCCGCCGGGGCCCGCGCCCGCGAGACCTACCGCCTGTTCACCGACCCGCGCTACCCCACCGTCGTGTGGATCACCAACCTGGTGCGCCGGCGCCCCGAGGACCTCCTCGCCCTCGTCTCCTGTCACGCCGGCACCGGCGAGGCGGTACGCGAACTGACCCAGGACTTCGGCCTTCAGGACTTCGAGGGCCGCTCCTACCCGGGCTGGCACCACTACATGACCCTGATGTCCGCCGCCTACGCCTACCGCACCCTCGCCGACACCGGCTGAACACCCCGCCCGGCCCCCTGCCCGGCCCCGCCCCCGGCCTCCCGCCCGGCCCCCCGCCCGGGCTCCGCCCCAGGCCGGGCCCGGCCCGGCCCGCCGGCCCGGGCGCCCGCGAGCGCCCCCGCCGTTTGCCCGTGCTCCGCCACAAACGCCCCTCAGGAACGTGGGATGGAAAGCCCGCCGCGCCGTGGCCGAGGATTTCCGGTAGTTCGCAGCGGACCGTTCCCCCTAACCGCAGGGAGACCCTCGTGAGCACCTCACCCACCCCCACCCCCGCCCCCGCCCGCAGGCGCCGGCGCGCCGCGCCGGCCACCGCCCTCGCCGCGGCCCTGACGCTCGCCGGCCTCGGACTGGGCGCCGTACCGGCCCACGCCACACCGCCGCCCGGCCCCGCCTGCAACCCCGACGTCGAGAGGATCTGGGACGACATCACCTCCGCCACCGTCAAACCGGTCATCACCGAGTTCATCGGGTTCAACGTGGCCCCCGGAACGACCGGCCGCCAGACCCAGACGATGCGCGAGCAGACCACCATCAACACCAGCATCAACAACAACACCGAGTTCAACTCCAGCTACAAGTCCACCCTCTCCGAGGTCGGCGTCAAGGTCGGGTTCTCGGTCTCCACCGAACGCAGCACCACCCGCACCACCGAGCGCACCCAGAGCTTCGACATCAACGTGCCCGGCTACTACGGCCTCTACCGCGGCGTCCTGGAGGTCTCCGGCGAGTGGGCCCGCTACCTGTGCGCCCGCTCCGGCCCGGGCACCGGCTACTGGGTCAACTCCAGCTCGACCGGCAAGGGCCGCTACGTCACGTTCGGCGACGCCGAGCTGGGCACGGTGGAGTGCACGCAGTACATGCCCCCCGGCACGGTCCGGTGGGCGGCCCAGCGCAAGATCTGCCCGTGACCCGGGCCCCGTCAGGCGAACCGACCAGGAGGCAAGGACACACCATGGCCAGGACCCGGCACAGGAACAGCCCCGCCCGGCGCATCGGCGCCGTCCTCGGCGCCACCGTCACCGCCGCCGCGCTGATGACCGTCGCGGCTCCCGCCGCCTCGGCGTCCGACCCGATGGACGGCTACAGCTGCGAGGGCGGCGGGTACCGCATCTTCACCCCCACCAAGTACGGCAGCAACGAGAACCTGGTGCTCGACGTCTCCAAGAGCCGCGACGACCACGGCTCCATCGTCCAGTACCGCTGGAACGGCGCCGCCAACCAGCAGTTCCAGGTCTGCAGCCGCCAGGACCCCAACGACCCGAACGCCAAGTTCTACAAGTTCAAGGACCACATGCGCTGGTGGTGCCTGGCCATCGACCGCGGCGCCGCCGGCGACGGGGTCTGGCTGATCACCGAGGAGTGCAACTGGGACGCGCGCGAGGTGTTCTGGGGCAAGACCGTCCCGGGCACCGGCCTGACCGCCTTCCAGGCCCAGAACAGCAACGGCTGGCTGGTCGTCCAGGGCGGCGGCGAGGGGGACCACATCGTCCAGATGCAGTTCCAGGCCGACCTGTTCCGGTTCGACAAGGTCTGGTAACCGCTGACACCCACGGGAGGGGACGGCCCGGAGCCGGGCAGCCCCCGGGCCGACCCCTCCCCACCCCGGGCCGGCCCCACCCCGCCCCACCGCCTTCCCGCCGCGCCCCGCCGCCCCGCCACGGCACCGTTCCCGAACGCCCGTTCGCCCCCGAAGGGCCGTCAACGCCACTTCCACGAACGGGTGTTCGGCCCGAGGCGGCCCTGCCCGCAGGTGCCCGTGCGGTTGGCGGCAACCCGGGACACGGGCGGCGAAGTGGGGGATGATGGACGCTGCCCGGGGCGGGGAGTGTGCCGGGACGGAATGCGGGGCAAGGGGCGGGGCATGGAGATCACCACCACCAACGCGGGACTCATCGACGGCGCCTGGCCGGAACTGCTGCCCGACCGGCGCCCGGTCCTGGTGGTGCCCGCCCCGGTGGCCGGCCCCCTGCGGGTCGAGGAAGGCTGGTCACGGCAGGCGGGCTTCCCCGAGGACGGCCCCGCGCCGGGCTGGTCCGTCACCGCCGCCGCACCCCGCCTGACCGTGCACCGCCCCAGCGGGGAGACCTGGCTCGACACCTCGATCATGGCCGGGCGCGAATGGTGGCGCGCGCTGCGCTCCCAGGAGGTCCTGCTGCTGGTGACGGGACCCTTCACCGGCGTGTTCGACCTGCGCCCCGCCGCCGAGGCCGGCGCCCTCGCCGTCCTGGCCGTCGACGCCGCCTTCACCACCGTCGCCTGACCGCCCCCGCGACCCCACCCCGGCGCCGCCCGGCCCGCGCCCACACGCCGCCCGGCCCGCGCCCCGCCGCCCGGGAACACCGCCCGGCCCGCACCCCCTCCGCGCGCCTGCCCCCGCGCCCTTTCCTTCCGCGCCGTCGGCCGCCACGTCTTTCCCCCGGGCCGTTGGCCGCCGCGCCGTTGGCTTCCGCGCCCCTTTTTCCTTCCGTGCCCGGCCCGCCGCGGCCCTTGGCGGCGCGGCCCAAGCGCCCCTTTCCCTCGTTCGCGGACGACCCCAGACTGGAACCCGCGGGCCCGCACAGGTCGACCGCCTATCGTGACACGGCGGGGCCGAACCGATGCCCGGCACCTGGAAAGGGGATTGGGGGAAACGGGTGGGGGCACAGCGGACGCTTCACTTTCTCGTCCTGGGCACGGTGGAGGCCTGGCACGGCGAGCGGCGGCTGCCGCTCGGCGGACCGGTCCAAGAACGCGTCCTGGTGACACTCCTGCTGGAGAACGGCCGGGTGGTGCCGGTGGCCCGCCTCGTCGAGGCGGCCTGGGGCGAGGTGCCGCCCTCCAGCGCGGAGCACCAGGTCCGCAAAGCGGTCTCCGACCTGCGCCGGCGCCTGCCGGACGGCGCCGCGGTCATCGTCACCGACGGCCCGGGCTACCGCACCGACACCGCCGCCTTCGCCCTGGACCTGACCCGCTTCACCGACGCCCTGCGCACCGCCCGCCAGGCCCTCGCCCACGAACGCGCCGAGGACGCGCTCACCGCACTGTCCGGCGCACTGGCCCTGTGGCGCGGACCGGTCATGGCCGGACGCGGCAGCCCGGTGATCGACGCCGCGGCCACCGCCTGGAGCGAACGGCGCCTGACCGCCGCGGAACAGTACTTCCACCTGCGCCTGGCCCGCGGCGACAGCGGCGAACTCGTCGGCGACCTGCGGGCCCTGATCTGCGACCACCCGCTGCGCGAAACCCTGCGCGGCCACCTCATGCTGGCCCTCTACCGGGCCGGACGCGCCGCCGAGGCCCTGGAGGAGTACGGAACGGTACGCGCCCTGCTCGCCGAGGAACTCGGCACCGACCCCGGCGGGCCCCTGACCGCCCTCTACGAACGGATCCTGCGCGCCGACCCGGGCCTGGACACACCACCACCCACCCCCACCCCCACCGCGAAACCCACCCCCACCCCCGCCCCCACGCCCGACCCCGATGCGGCCCCGCACGCCCGCGCGATCCGCACCCTGCCCTACGACCTGGCGGACTTCACCGGCCGCGACACCGAAGTGCGCCACCTGCTGGAACGCGCCCGCCACGACAGCGACGACAGCACCCGCGTCATCGCACTCGACGGCATGGGCGGCATCGGCAAGACCGCCCTCGCCGTCCACGTCGCCCACCGCCTCGCCCCCCACTACCCCGACGGCCAGCTCCACATCGACCTGCGCGGCTTCACCCCGGGCGAAGAAGCGCTGCAACCCGCCGCCGCCCTGGAGAGCCTGCTGCGCACCCTGGCCCCCCACGAGGACCACCTGCCCGGCCGGGTGGAGGAACGCTCCCGCGCCTGGCGGGCGGCCCTGGCCGGGCGGCGCGTCCTGCTCCTGCTGGACAACGCCGCCGACAGCGCCCAGGTGCTGCCGCTGCTGCCCGCCTCACCCGGCTGCCTGGTCCTGGTCACCAGCCGCGCCCGGCTGATGGACCTGGACAGCGCCGAATGGCTCTCCCTGGGCATGCTGGCCCCCGAGGACAGCAGAGCCCTGCTCACCCGCACCCTGGGAGCCGAACGCGCGGGAGCCGAACCCGAAGCCGTCGACCGCCTCGGCGAACTGTGCGGGCAACTGCCCCTGGCCCTGCGCATCACCGCCTCCCGCCTGCGCAACCGGCCCCGCTGGTCGGTGCGCCACCTCGTCGAACGCCTCGGCCAGGAGACCCGGCGCCTGGACGAACTCAGCGCCGGACAGCGCAGCGTCACCGCCACCCTCGAACTGTCCTACCAGGCACTGAACGCCCAGCAGCGCACCGTCTTCCGCCTGCTGGGCCGCCACCCCGCCGCGGAGATCGACATCTGGTCCACCGCGGCCCTGGCCGCCATCCCCGCCCGCGAGGCCGAAGCCGTCCTGGAACACCTCCTCGACGCCCACCTGCTGCTCCAGCACACCCAGGACCTCTACAGCATCCACGACCTGGTGCGCAGCTTCGCACGCTCCCTGAGCACCACGGACGACGACGCCGGGGACAACAGCGGCGACGGCGACGACGGCGAGGGGGAGGGCGGCGAGGGGGAGGGCGCGGGCGCGGTGCGGCGGCTGCTGTCCTACTACCTGAGCGCCACGCAGGCCGCCTGCGTGACACTGTTCCCCGACCGGCTGCGCTTCGAGGACGGCCCCCGCCCGCCGGCGGCGCAACTGCCCCCGTGGAACGCCCCCGAGGACGCGCTCGCCTGGTTCGACCGCGAACACCACGCGATCCGCTACTGCCTGGACCAGGACGGCGACACCGCCGACCCGCACCAGATCCTGCACCTGTCGCGCAACCTCGCCTTCTACTTCTACATGCGCAGCCGCGTCGAGGAACAGGTCGAACAGGGCCTCGTCGCCGTGCGCGCCGCCCGGCGCCTGGCCGTCCCGCACCTGCTGAGCCTGAGCCTGAACAACCTCGCCGTCGCCCGCTGGCGCTGCGGGCAGTTCACCGACGGCATCGCCTGCGCCGTCGAGGCCCTCGACATCTCCCGCGCCTGCGGCGACCGCCAGCAGGAAGCGATCGGCGTGGGCCGCCTGGGCCTGCTGCACAGCGCCCTCGGCAACCTCCCCACCGCCCTGTCCTTCCTCGAACAGGCGGTCGTCCTGCGCCGGGAGACCGGCGACGAGGTCGGCGAGGGCGAGAGCTGGACCAACCTCAGCTCCGTCTACCGCTGGCTGGAACGCTTCCCCGACGCCGCCGACGCGGCCCTGCGCGCGGTGCGCCTCAACCGGCAGATCGGCGCCCGCGACAACGAGAAGATCGCCCTGATCGAACTGGCGGCGACCCGGCTGTGCACCGACGACCCCGCCGGCGCCCTCGACAGCCTCCAGCAGGCCCTGGCCCTGGGGGACGAGACCCGCCGCGCGGAGAACCACGCCCTGGCCCTCGCCTACACCGCCGAGACCCGCCAGCTGCTGGGCGAACGCACCGGCGTCCTGGCCTGCGCGCAGCGCGCCCTGGACCTGGTCGCCCGCTGCGACGCCCGCCTGCGCCAGGCCGAGGTGGAGAACATCGCCGCCCGGGTCCACCGCAGGAGCGGCGACGCGACCCGGGCCCGGCACCTGCACACCAGCGCCCTGGCCCACTGCGAGGCACTCGGCTACCGCGTCGAATCGGCGGGCGCCCTGGCCGGCCTCGCCCGCGCCTGCGCCGACCTCGGACAGGACGCCGCCGCCGACGCGTACCTGCGCCGCGCCCGCCGGCTGTTCGAGGAGATCGGCATGCCCGCCACCCGGCACTGCTGACAACCACCCGAACCGGCCCCGGCCCGCAGGGATCGCGGGAACCCGCGGGCCCGGAGCCGGGGCCGCGGGCGCCTGCCCCTAGACCGTGCCCCCCGCCCCCGGGTGCACGGGCTTGGGCGTCGAAGGCCCCTCGTCACCCGCCACCACCACGGCGGTGCGCTGCCCGGGCGCCGGAACCGGCGGGGCGACCCTGTCGCCGGCGAACGTGACCGTCAGGACCACGAGCCCCGCCACCACGACTGCCCTGCTGCGCATGTCCCACCCCTTTTGTCCTCGCTGCGCCGGGGTCTTCCGGCGGATTCGATCCTGGGGCGGGGCGTTCCCGAATCGCTCCTCATCCCTTCCTCGCCCCCGCACGGCGCCCCGCCCCGGGGGGGGGGGGCGCCGGGGGGGCGGGCGTTCAGGACAGTGCGGCCGGCGCGGGCTCGGGCGCCGCGCCGAGGTCCGCACCGGCGCGGTCCGTCGCGGGGGTGTCCGGGCCCCCGCTGCCGCTGCCGCTGCCGGTGGCGGTGGCGGTGTCGTCGTCGTGGGTCTGCTGCGCGGTGGCGGCGGCGGATCCCGGCAGGACGACCCAGCGCAGGGTGGCGAGGGTGAGCAGGACGGGGAGCACGCCGCCCAGGACGAACAGCCAGACGGTGAAGGCCCGTCCGGCGCTGACGCCGGCGAGCAGCGCGGACAGCGGGACCAGGGCCAGCGATCCGAGCCAGTCGATGCTGATGACCCGTCCCCTGACGGCGCTCGGGACCGAGGACTGCACGAGGGTGGACCAGTACACGTTGCCGACGGTGGAGCAGAACCCGTAGACGGCGCCCAGGGGCAGCAGCATCCAGAAGGAGGGCAGGAAGACCATCAGGGCCAGCGGGGCGGCCCCCGCGGTCCAGGCCAGCAGCATCCAGCGGGGGTAGGTGCGCGGCGGGGTGCGGGAGCCGACGAGGAAGGAGGCCACGACGGCGGCGATGCCGGTGACGGCGATGAGCAGCCCGTAGTCGCGGGCGTCGCCGCCCATGTCGTTGTGGATCAGGAACGGCATGAGGACCTGGCGCGGGCCCGACTGGAGCAGCAGCACCAGGCCGGACCAGACGATCAGCACCCACAGCCAGCGCTCGCCGCCCAGGTAGCGCAGGGCCTGGCGGTAGGGGACCGGGGCGCCGTCCTGTACGGGCGCGGGGGTGTCCGCCGCCCCGCCCGCCGTGCCCGCCCCCGCACCGGCCTCCGCCTCCGCACCGGTGCGGGTGTCGGTGCGGATCGCGGCGACGCATGCCAGCGCGACGCCGAAGCTGGCCGCGTTCACCAGGATGATGCTGAGGGCGTCGAACAGCGAGATGAGCAGGCCGCCGACGGCGGGGCCGATCATGCGCACGGCCAGGGAACGCACGATCGACTCCAGGGCGTTGGCCGCGTGGAGGTCCTTGTCGGGCACGAGGTCGGGGGTCGCGGCGTCGGCGGCCGGCCCGCTGATCGCGGCGGCGGCGCCCAGGACGAACGCCGCCGTCACGAGGTGCCAGATCTCCACCCGGCCCAGCGCGTGGACGGCGCCGAGCGCGCCGAGCGTGGCGCACGCGGCGGCGAAGGACCAGGCGATCACGGCCTTGCGGGGGAAGCGGTCGGCGAGCGCGCCGCCGATCAGGACGCACGAGATCAGGCCCGCCGCCTCGGCGCCCACGACCATCGACAGGTCGGAGCTGGTGCCGCCCAGTTCCATCGCCACCCACGGCAGGGCGACCAGCCAGACGCCGTCGCCCAGCATGCTGACGACGAACGACAGGAAGAGCAGACGGTAGTTGCGGTGCCGCAGCGGGGCCGTGGACCGGGACAGGGCCGACATCTGGGGGTTCCTCACTCCTGAAAGGGCCGGGGACGGCCGCGCAGGGCCGGGGGAGAGGGGGTGCGGGGGTGCGGGGGGACGGGCTGCGCCGCGGGCGTGAGCGCCTCTCGCGCCCACGCCCGCGGCGTGCTCGGGTGCCGTCAGGCGGCGGGGACCTTCCTGCGCAGCGCGACGCGGACCTGCGAGCCGTCCTCGCGCTTGATCATCATCACGGCGGGGGTGGCGTGGGTGACGGGCATGGCGCGCAGCTGCTGCTGGTCGGCGACGCGCTCCTCGTAGTACTGCGGCCCGGCGGGCACGGTGTTGGCGCGCAGCGCCGGCAGCGGGCGCCGGGCGAGCGGCCAGTCGGTGACGTCGTTGCCCGGCAGGTACGGGCTGCCGTCGGCGGGCAGCAGGGTGCGCGGCCGGTTCAGGGTGTAGACGTTCTCCAGGTGCTCGAAGGCGTGGCCCACCCCGGGGGGGATCACCAGGTAGCGTTCCGGGTCGGGGAAGAACGTGTGGGTGACGTCGGCGCCGTAGGTGGGGGAGTCGACCCGGGTGTCGATGAGGTGCAGGGTCACCTCCTGGTCGCGGGGGCCGACGAACGTCAGCCGGTCCTCCTGCCCGAGGTGGATGCCGTACGCGTCGTGCGTGTACGAGGTCTCGCCGTGGTCGATGAAGTACAGCGGGTGGCGGTCGAGCAGCGCCGAGAACCCGGACTCGGGGCCGCTGGAGATGACCGGGTGGCGCACCCAGCCGAGGCCGAACACGCTGTCCAGCGACTCCCAGTTCTTCTTCTCGTTCTTGGGGAGCATCTTGCGCAGCTCGACGCGGCGCACGGTGCCGTCCGCCAGGCGCACGTCCCGGGTGATGGGGTACTCGTAGGACACCTTGGGGATGACGTCCCTCTGCTGGGCGGCGACCAGGTCGTACCACAGCTCGCTCGCGGGGTGCGTGTTGGGCCGGTAGAGGGGGAGTTCCTCGTCGGTGACGTTCAGCGGCAGGTTGATGATGTCCGCGTCCGGCTGCCAGTCGAGGGTGCCGCGCACCCACTGCTCCGGGTCGGGCAGGAACAGCTCGTAGGTGTTGACGGTGTTGACGAACTCCAGGCCGTCGAAGGTGTGCGCCACCCCTGGCGGGATGTACAGCGCCCGCTGCGAGCCGGGCGACCAGGTGTGCCGCTCGCGCATGCCGGCGGTGGGCGAGCCCTCGCGGCAGTCGATGAAGTGCCCGGTGATCGTGCCGGTGCCGGGGCCCAGGAACGTCAGGACGTCGGCCTGCCCCAGGTGGATCCCGTAGTGTCCGTAGCTGAATTCCGTTTCACCGTGGAAGACCAGCGTCACCGGCCGCAGGGTCGGAAAGGGGACGACATAGGAATCGTTCCCGTTCTCGATCCGCCAGTTCTTTCGCCAGCACAGTCCGTCGATGGAGAACGACTCGTTCACAACAGTCCTCTTCCTTCCCTTTTTCTTTCCCTTTTTCTTTCCCGGTGCCGGGGGTGGCCGGCCGGGAGGGGCGGGCCGGGCCGGCCCGGGGGCGCCGTGCGGCGCCCCCGGGGCCGAGCCGGTGCCGTGGCGTGCGCCGCGGGTCAGCCGAGGATCTCGACCTCGTACCCGGCGGCCTCGGCGGCGGCGCGCAGGTCCTCCAGGGAGGTGGTGGGCAGCTCGTCGAAGACCTCCATGACGGCGGCCTGCTTGATGCCGCCCAGCGAGGCGGACAGGCGGGTGGCCTGGTCGGCGTCCACGAACTTGTTGAACGCCAGGTTCGTCAGCAGGGTCTGCAGCGCCTCGTCGCCGGAGGCCGCGGCCTCGCGCAGCTTGGCCAGGGTCTCGTCGCCCACCGCGCTCCAGTCGGCGTCGAACTGGGCGCCGCCGGCGTACAGGCCGTCCAGCATCTGACGGGCCTCGGTGGTCGTGATCGCGTTGCTGTTCATGGTCGACTCCTTCTTCCCGGGTGCGGTTGCGGTTTCCCGCCCTTTTTCCGGCGGCCCGCGCTGTTGAATGAATTCCACCAGCCGCCGCACCGGGTGGTCAACGAACCACTCATTCGCTGTTCCGAAGCCGGGCCATCGGACATTGCGATGGCCCCCGGGAATTCGGGCGGGAATTCCGGCACCCGCTCAGGCCGCGGCCAGGTCCTGTTCCTGGAGCAGGAAGGCGCTGACCTGCTCGATGAACAGCCGCATCTCCCGGGTCAGGGGGGTGCGCGGGCGCCGCACGAGCTGGGTGTGGACCTCCACGGGCGGGCGCCAGGCCAGCGCCGCCAGCCTGCCCGCCGCGAGGTCCGCCTCCACCGACACCCTCGGCAGCAGCCCGACGACGAGCCCGGCCGCCGCCCACCGCTTGGTCTCCTGCGCGCTCCCGCACTCCAGCACCGCCACCGCCGCCCCCGGCCCGCGCGCCGGGCCCCGCACACCCGCACCCCCCGGGTGCCGGCGCCCGCTGCCCGATTCCGGGGCGAGGACCGGCACCTCCCGCAGGTCCGCGCCGGTGATCCGGGCCCGGCGCGCCAGGTCGTGACCGGGGCTGACGACCGCCACCAGGGGCTCGGGGCCCAGCACCTCGCTCTCCAGCCCCTCGTGGCGCACCCGCTCGCAGGTCAGCAGGCCGAGGTCGACCCTGCCCTCGCGCAGGTCGTGCAGGATCTGGGAACCGGTGGCGATCTGCGGGGCGAGGTGCAGCCGCGGGTAGCGGTGGCGGAAGTACTCGAAGAGCGGCGCCAGGCGGTAGGCGGCGAGCGAGTCCATGACCCCCACCGCCAGGCGCCCCGACGGCTCCCGGGGACCGGCCGCGGCGACGAGCGCCTCGTCGGCCAGCGACAGCAGCCGCTCGGCGAACGGCAGCAGCCGTTCACCGGCCAGGGTGAGCCGCACCCTGCGCCCGGCGAGCCGCTCGAACAGGGCCACCCCCACCGAGTTCTCCAACGCCCTGATCTGCCCGGTCACGGTCGACTGCGCGTAATTGAGTTCGGCCGCCGCGCCGCTGAAACTCAGCAGCGTGGCAGCGCGGTGAAAGGTCGTGAGCTGGCGAATGTCCACGTGTCGTCCGTCCTGCGCGCGATGAGGCGCGGCTGTTCTCGTCGACTGTCTGCATCGTCACTTCCCGGCCCGCGGCCGGCCCCGCCAGGAGCGGGCGCACCCTCAGGTCACCTCCCGGCCCACCCCCGCCAGCCGCGCCCGGGCGGCCGCCAGATGCCCCAGCGCCTGGCGCGCACCCGCACCCACCACCGCCACCAGGCCGTGCCCGTGCGCCGCACAGCCGGGCGACACCCCCCGCCCCGCCACCTCCACCCCGGCCACGCACGGCAGTTCCCGCACCCCGGCCAGCACACCCGCACCGAACCCGCCCCCGTCGAACCCGCCCCCGGCACCGTCCCCGGCACCGTCCCCGGGCGGCCCGCACACGAGACCGACCACCGCGCTGCGCCCCGCCGGCACGGCAGCCGGCACCTCGCCGGTGAGCGCCCGCAGCGCCGCCTCCTCCAGATCGGCGCCGCCGGCCAGCCGCACCAGCCGCGCCGCGTGGTCCGCGCGGTCGAGCCCGGGCCGGCAGGCCAGGACCCGCGGTGTGCCCCCGGGGCCGTGCACCACCGTCGTGCGCACCGCCCCGTTCTCGAACCCCGCGAGGTCCAGCACCGCGCACACCGCGGAGCGGATCGCCGCCTCGTCACGGCCGGCCAGCGGAGCGGGGTACAGGTGCGTGGTCGTCACGAAGTGCGGCGGGCCCGTCGTTTCGAGCGCGATGATGCCGAGGACCTGGTGCATCCCGTCCACGCTGAGCGTCTCCACCGCGTACTGCGGGCCCGGCAGGTACTCCTCGACGACGAACGGCTCCTGCCCGCCGCCGCCCTGCCCGAGCCGCCACCGGCCCACCTCCCGCTGCCCGCGCAGCAGTTCGGCCCGGCGCGGCCCGCCCGGCCGGGCGGACCTGACGACGACCGCCTGCCCGCCGAAACCGGCGACGGCCCGCTCGACCCCGGCGCCGCCGTACGCCCGCCTGGCCCGCACCCGCAGCCGCGGATGGGGGCTCAGCAGCGCCCGCAGCGCCCCGCGGTCGGTGAGCACCTCCACCGTGTGCGCCGGGTTGACCGCCACCCCCGCGTCCTGGGCCGCCGCGAACACCGGCCCGGCGGTGCGCACCCCTCCCAGGTTCAGCACGTGCGCGATCCCGTGCTCCCGCACGGCGCACGCCACCGCGCCCCGCACGGCCGGCGCGTCACCGGTGTCGACCAGCAGCAGGCCCCGCGAACGCCCGGCCACCTCCCGCAGGTGCGCGCCGCCGCGCCGCCCGCGGTCCGCGAGCGACCACACGAGGAACCCGGCGCGCGCCGCCCGGCGCAGCAGCTCCGGCGACGGTTCCACCACCAGCACCCGCTGCGCGCCCGACACCCCGCCCGACACCGCGCCCGGCACCCCGCCCATGGGTCCGCCCCTTCCCGCTCACGGCAACTGCGCCGAGTATCGAAACGACGCTTCCCCTTTCGTTCCCCCCGCCTTCCCGGCCGGTGAGAAGCCGCCCCGGCGCTCTGCGACGATGTGCGCATGAGCACACAGACCAAGGAAGACGCCCTGTCGGAAGTCGCCCGGCTGCGCGACGAGGAGCGCTTCGAGGAAGCCCGCGCCCGGCTGCTGGAGCTGTCCGCGCGCTTCCCGCACGACGCCGAAATCGCCTACATCACCGCATCGGTCCACGACCGGATGGGCCTGGAGGCCGAGGCCGTCGCCTTCTACGAACGCAGCCTCGCCGGCACCGGCCTGTCGGAGGAGGACCACCGCGGCGCCCTCCTCGGCCTGGGCAGCACCTACCGCGTCCTCGGCCGCTACCCCGAGGCGGTCGACACCCTGCGCGACGGCGTGCGCCGCCACCCGCACGACGGCGCCCTGCGGACCTTCCTCGGCATGGCCCTGTTCAACGTCGGCGACCACCACGGCGCGATGAGCCTGCTGCTGGACCTGCTCGCCACCACGAGCGAGGACCCGGACGTGCGGCGCTACCGCCGGGCCATCGAGTTCTACGCGAAGGACCTGCACCACACCGCGTGAGAAGCGCTCGCAGCGGAGCCACCCCCTCCGCTGCGACGCCCACCCCGCCCACCGGCCGGACCGGGCCCGCGGAGCCGCCGCACGCCCTGCTCCGGCGTGCTGTCCCGGCCGACGACGCGTCCGGGACGCCCGGGGCAGATCACGGGGCCGCTACCGGGCGGGCCGGCCCGGCGGGGGAGAACCCGGCGGCCCGGGGACGGCCGGCCCGGCGCACCCTCTCCCCGAAGCCGACGTCCGGGGAGGACGGGAAGCCGCGCCCGCGGCGGCCCGCGGCACCCGGGACGCCCTCGACGGCCACGTGGAAACCGTCGTCCGGGGCGTGACGCGCGACCAGGCCGAGCAGGCCGGTGTCCGCCGCCCCGGCCGCGTCGCGCTCCCGCAGCACGGTACGACGCGGCACGTCCCGCCCCACGACCGCCCGGCCCCGCCCGAGGGACGGCGCGCCGCCGCGCGGCGATGCCCGACGCTCCCGGCACCGCCGGGCCCGCGCACCACCACCAGCACGCTGCGCACCCGCCCCGTCGTCCCCGCCGGCGCGCACCACGGATCCCTCGGCCGGCCGGGACCGTGCCACTGCGCGGGGCGCTCGGCGCGTTCGGCGCGTTCGGCGCGGACGAGGCCGCGCGGCCACCGCACCCCGCCGCCCCTCCACGCGGCCACACGGGGGGCCGGGGCCCGCGCGCGCTCCCCGACCGCGGGGGCGGCCCCCGTGCGCCGGGATC